>WGBK01000023.1 GCA_015494335.1 Gammaproteobacteria bacterium
GCACCGAGGGTTGTCGTTCGCTGTCGTCGCGCCGGTCGCGGCCGAGATAGCTGATGTAGAAATGATCCCGTGCCGACATCAGGGCCTGCAGGAACAGGAAACGGTCGTCGTCGCGGGTCGAGCGATCGCCGGGCCGACGCCTGCGTGCCAGCAGGTCGAAGCGCAGCTGGCTGTCGCGGCGCGGAAAATCGTTCTCGTTCATGCCCAGCAGGCAGACCACGCGGAAGGGCAGCATGCGCATCGGGATCAGGTTGCAGAAGGTAATGCCGCCATCGAGGTAACGATGGTGGCTTCGGGTATCATCGAGATGCTGCAGCAGCAGATGACGAAGTATCTCGCTGTCGAGTTTCTCGTCGAAACCCGCGTCACGGGCATCCTCGACCCACTCGGCGAAGGCGTCGCGCAGGGACTTGAGCTGCCACTCGTCGTCCTCGTCGGGTGCGAGCAGGGCGTCGACCAGATCATGGATGCGCTGTTGCCAACCATGCAGGTCCGTGGGCTCGCCAAAGCGGGCGCGCAGGCGCCACAGGTCGTCGAGCAGTCGTTTCAGCCGTCCGAGCCGCTGCAGGTCTTCCTGCCCGGGCAGGATTTCCGACAAGGGCAGCTCGCCCAGCATCGTCTGCCCGTCGTCGAGCAGGTAACTGGCCAGCAGGCGGTCGATGGCGGCCCGCCAGCTGTGCATGCTGTGCGCCTCGAGGCCGTATTCCCGCTTGTGTGCGCCATCCCGTCCCCAGTGCACATGATGGGCGCGCACCCAATAGCGCAGCTGCTCGAGATCCTCCTCGTCCAGATCGTAGCGCCGCTGCAGGGCCGGAAGCTCCAGCCAGGCCAGGATTTCGCTGGCCGTAAAACGGCTGTTCGGCAGGTCGATCCATTCGATCAGGGTCGGCAGCAGGGCCGAAAGACGGCCCTGGCTGCGATCGGAGATGCTGAAGGGAAGACGGGTCGTCCTCCCGTCCGCCATGGTCACCGGCTCGCTGAACACGGCCTCGATGATCGGTGCGATGCGATCGATATCCGGGCACATGACCACGATGTCATGTGCTTGCAGGCCGTCCTCGTCATCGAGCCAGCCCAGCAACCGGTCCCTCAGCACCTGCAGCTCGCGCCATTCGCTGTAGCAGGAGACGATGCACAGGCTGTCGTCCTGCCGGCCGACATTCGGGCCTTCGGGCTTCTGCAGCTGCAGAATCTGTTGCTGCACCCGCCCCAGCAGGTGATCCGCCTCGATGTCCTCGAATCGCTGGTCGTCGCGGACATTCGGGTCCAGGTCATAGAACTGGTCGAGGAATTCCCGCCCCTGCCGCCCCATTGCGGCCAGCAGCTGTTCGCCCAGGCTACCTTCCTGCTGTTCCTTGCGCTCGCGGATGTCCCCCCAGTAGTGAGCACAGGGGTTGAGATGATAGAGATGCACATCTACCCGTTCGCCGAGCAGCATCAACAGGCGCAGGTACACCGGCGACAGCGAAGACAGGGCGAACACATGCACATCGCTCAGGCCCGGCATATCCCCGTCCTGTTGCAGGCACTCCATCAGCCGCTGCAACAGTCGGTGATGGGGTTCGTGAGTCTGCTCACGGCACAGGCCGCGCCACAGCTCCGCCTGCCAGTCCTCGGAAGGCAGGCCCAACTGCTGGTCCCGTTGCCAGTCCTCGATCATGTCGGGACGGTAGACCTGGTATTGCTCGAACAGCGAGGCCAGTTTCTGCGCCAGTTGCAGACGCCGCAGGGCTTCGTTGTCGCCCTTCAGCCAGGGGCGCAGGCCGCGCAAGGCTTCACTGTCCGCCATCTCGCGCATCCGGCGCATCAGTCGCCAGCGCAGCCGCCCCTCGCTCCAGGCCTGCAGCGCGCCGGTTTCTCCGAACATGGATTCGTGGAGCGACCAGACAAAGCGGCTGGGCAGCGGAAACTCCAGCCCTGCGGCGATTCCGGTTTCAATCGCCAACTGTTGCTGCAGCCAGCGCTTCATGCCGGGGTTCTGCACCAGTACCGGTATGGCCTGCAGCGGCGAGACACTTTGGGCGCCGCGCAGATTATCGATCAGGATCCGGGCCAGGAGGTCGAGACGGTTGCTTTGATGGAGCTGGAACATGGATTCTCGCGGGTTGAGTCCGGACTATAACGACCGCCGGGGGCGAAATACAGCCCATCCCGGCTCGTTGCCGACATTCGCTGTCGCGCTCGATCCTTGCTTATCGCGCCATCTGTACTACAAGCAGCGGTTAAGCATAAAACCTGTCACCGAGATGTCC
>WGBK01000024.1 GCA_015494335.1 Gammaproteobacteria bacterium
GTCGTAGCGTGAATCCATGGGGCGGTTGCTCGGGCTCGAATCTCGATGAAAGCGGGCAAGGATACTCCAGGCCCGGGGATTCATAAAGAGGTGCTTCCCTTAATCCAGAACCCCAACATCTAAATCAGGGTTGGGGTAGTGCCTGTTCGGAAAAACGCCGTCAATACATCCCTGTAGGCTCCACGCCGGCATCCATGCCGCCGAGGTTTTCCGAACAGACACTAACCCAAATTCATCAATGACTTTTGAACTGGGATGACTCGGGTTCGGCCCTCAATCAATCCTCTGGCGTTTTCACTGCTTGCAGGATGTACTGGTACACCTCTTCGACGCTGCCTTCCAGATCCGAATCGGTGTGGGTGCTGAGTTCGGGGTTCAGCGGCTCTTCGTAGGGAGAGTCGATACCCGTGAAATGCTTGATCTCGCCGGCACGGGCCCGCTTGTACAGGCCCTTCACATCCCGCATCTCGCAGACTTCCAGCGGGCAGTTGCAATAGATCTCGTGGAAGTCAGGCGCAACGATCTTGCGGGCATTGTCCCGGTCTATGCGAAACGGCGAGATGAAGGCGGTCAACACGATGATGCCTGCCTCGACGAACAGCTTCGACATCTGGCTGATACGCCGGATGTTCTCCTTGCGGTCTTCGTCGGAAAAGCCGAGGTCGGCGCACAGACCGTGACGCACATTGTCGCCGTCAAGCACATAGGTATTGAAGCCCTGCTGGAACAGGCGTTCCTCCACTGCATGGGCCAGCGTAGACTTGCCGGAACCGGACAGACCGGTAAACCAGAACAGTCCTCCCTTGTGCCGGTTCTTCTGCTCCCGTCTCTGACGGGTGACGGTGGCGTTGTGCCAGACGACATTGCTGCTGTGGTCCATCGGTGTTCCCTGTGAAATTGAAAAGCAGGGCCAGCCTAATCCAAAGCCAATCGCCGGTGTGTAATCCAGTTCTCAATCAGGAGGATCATTTCTGTACCGGTTCCTTTCTCTCGAGAGGTTTGCGACGCAGGCCCATGAGAAACAGGGCCACGAGAATCAAACCGGCCAACCAGGGCTGGATGCGGGCAAAGGCGAGAAAGGGGGTGGCGCCCTGGCGAGGCTGGATCTCGCCTTGCAGGGTCGAGAGGACGAACAATCCGCTCGCCTCACCCTTTACCTGACCCTGTTCATCGAGGAAGGCCGAAGGGCCGGTGTTGGAACTGCGCAGCAGGGGGCGCCCCGTTTCCAGGGCACGCATGCGGGCAATCTGAAGGTGCTGGTGGGGCGCCAGCGAGTCGCCGAACCAGGCATCGTTACTGGTGTTGACGAGAACCCGTGCCGCCGGAAGGTCGCGATTGACATCCCGGCTGAACACATCCTCGTAGCAGATGGACATCCCCAAGGGCACGCCCCGAACCGACAGCAGGGGCTGCCGCAGAGGGCCGGGGGTCATGTCGGACATCGGGATATCGATATAGTCATCGAGAAAGCCGATCAGACGACGGAACGGGAAATACTCGCCGAAGGGCACCAGGTGCCGCTTGTGATAGACCTGCTCCCTGCCCGCGCCGAGCAGCAGCATGCTGTTGTAATAGACGCGGCGGTTCCAGTCGGAATAGAGGATACCGGTGAGCAGCGCCGTACCGCTTTCCCGTGCGCGCTCCGCCAGGGGTTCCAGCAGGGTTTTCCTCAGATCCTCGGCACGACCGGGAATCGCCGCCTCGGGCCACAGAATCAGATCCGCCTTTCCCCACAGGGACTCGCTTTCACGCAGGTAACGGTCGATGATCCGCTGCCGGGTATCGGAACGCCAGCGCATCTCCTGCGGGATGTTGCCCTGGATCATGGCCACCCGCAGCGGTTGGCCGACGGGCCGGGTCCATTCCTGCTGCTGCAAGGCAGCACCGCCGACAAGCAATACCAGCAGAACAACTGCAGCCACGATGCGCCCACGATGCCGGAACAGGCGCAACAACAGCAGGGAGGCCAGGATCGACAACGCGCCGATACCGTATACACCAATCAGCGGCGCAAAACCCGCCAGCGGCGAATCGGTCTGGGCGTAACCGAGACTGAGCCAGGGAAAGCCGGTCAGGACCCAGCCCTTGGCCCATTCCATCGCGAACCAGCCCAGGGGCAACAGGGCAAGGATCATCCCCTCGGACCAGCCACGACACAGCCGCTGCATCAAGGCCAACAGGCCTCCGATGAAGGCGGCCAGGGTGAGGATCATCAGCGCGGTGAGTGCGCCGGCCACGGTCGGAGGCGCATTGCCAAAGTCGTGCAGGCTGTTGTAGAGCCAGTAGACGCCAAAGCCGTACCAGCCGACCCCGAACAACCAGCCGAGCAGGAAGGCGCGCTTGCTGCTCCGGGCCTGCCGCCACAACTGGATCAACAGCGCCGGCAGCAACAGCGCCAGCGGCCAGAGCTTGAAGGGCGCGAAGGCCAGCGGCATCAGGCTACCGGCCGCAAGGGCAATCAGCAGGGCCGGGGAACCGGCCATCCAGCGGGTTGTTTTCACCCTTCGTTGTGTTCCTTCGCCACGGCTTCGGCCCGGTTATCGATCACCTGGAACAGGTGAACTTGACGGCTGTCGGCGCTGAGCACGCGGATGGTCAGGCCATCGATGTCGATGCTTTCCCCGCGCTTGGGAAGATGACCGATCCGGCCCAGCAGGTAGCCGCCGATGGTCTCGACATCCTCGTTGCGGAAGTCGGTGCGAAAATAGCGATTGAAGTCATCCAGCGGCGTGAGGGCCCGGACGCTGTAGCGATGCTGCCCATGCTCTCGAATATCGACTTCCTCGTCGTCCTCGTCATGCTCGTCATCGATTTCGCCGACGATCTGCTCCAGTACATCCTCGATCGTGACCAGGCCGGAAACGCCGCCGTATTCATCGACGATCATGGCCATGTGACGGCGATTGGCACGGAACTCCTTGAGCAGCACCGACAGACGCTTGCTTTCGGGAATGAAGGTGGCGGGACGAATGAAATCGTTGATCTCGAAGGGAGCCTCCGGGTCCAGCACGAAGGACAGCAGGTCCTTGGCCAGCAGGATGCCCACCACATCGTCCTTGTGGTCGTCGATGACCGGAAAGCGAGAGTGGCCCGATTCGCTGATGATACGCACGATATCCGCGAGGCTGTTCTCGTGATCGATTACGGTCATCTGGCCGCGGGGGATCATGATGTCGCGCACCTGCATGTCGGAGACCTGCAGCACGCCTTCGATCATGCTCAGTTCGTCGCTACCGATAAGGTGGTGTTTCTGGAGGTCCCGAAGCAGCTCGATCAGCTCCTCCTGGGTTTGCGGGCCGGCGGAAAAGGCACCAATCAGGCGCTCCAGCCAGCCCTTGCTCGATCCGCTGCCGTCGGGGTCGCTCATATGGGGTGGGTTCTCAGGTAGGAAGATAGGGGTTAGTGTGGCCGAGAGACTTCAGAATTTCAATCTCCAGGGCCTCCATGCTTGCCGCTTCGGCCTCGGTTTCGTGGTCCAGGCCCTGCAGATGCAGCATGCCGTGCACCACCAGGTGCGCCCAGTGGGCCTGCGGGGGTTTGCCCTGCTCTCGCGCTTCGGCCTCCACCACCGGAGCGCAGATCACCAGGTCGCCCAGGCATTCGTAGTCCAGCAACTCCGGCGGCAGTTCCGACGGGAAGGACAGCACATTGGTCGGCTTGTCGCGGCCGCGATAGTCGCGGTTGAGACGCCGGCTTTCGGCCTCGTCGACAATACGGATGGTCTGCTCGAGTTCCGTGTAGGGCCGCTGCAGGGCGGCCCGCACCCAGCGATCGAACAAGGCCGGTTCGGGAATTTCCCGAAAGCCGCTGTCGTTCTGCAGATCAATCCTGAGGATGCTTTCGCTCATAGTCCTCGTAAGCCTCGACGATATTCTGCACCAGCGGATGCCGCACCACGTCGCGGGCCGTGAAATGGGTGAAGCCGATGCCCTCGACCGGGCGCAGGATATCCAGCACCTGCTGCAGCCCCGAGGTCCGGTGCCCGGGCAGGTCGGTCTGGGTGATATCGCCGGTAATCACCGCCCGTGAACCGAATCCGACACGGGTCAGGAACATCTTCATCTGTTGTGGCGTGGTGTTCTGCGCCTCGTCGAGGATGACGAAGGCGTGGTTCAGGGTGCGTCCGCGCATGTAGGCCAGCGGCGCCACCTCGATGACATGTCGGGCAATCAGCTTTTCCACCTTGTCGAAACCGAGCATCTCGTAGAGGGCGTCGTAGACCGGGCGCAGGTAGGGATCGACCTTCTGCGCCAGATCGCCGGGCAGGAAGCCCAGCTTTTCCCCGGCCTCGACCGCCGGTCGGGTCAGCACCAGCCTAGACACCTGTTCCTGTTCCAGGGCTTCCACGGCCTTGGCCACCGCCAGCCAGGTCTTGCCGGTGCCGGCAGGGCCGATGCCGAAGTTCACATCATGGCGGGAAATGGCCTCGAGATAGGCGTTCTGCTGCCGCGATTTGGGCAGGATCAGGGTTTTCTTCAGCCGCACCGAAGCCTTGAGCTCGTCGGGATGCAGGCGGTTCTTGCACATCATCAGGGTCTCGGCTACCTTGCGGTCGGTGAGCAGACCCTGCCGCGCCAGTTCGACCAGACGCTCGAGACAGCCCAGTGCCACCTGCACATCCTCACCCTCTCCGATCAGACGGATCTCCGATCCCTGCTGACGGCAGCGCACCGAGAACCAGGATTCGATGTCGCGGATATTCTTCTGGAATTCGCCGAACAGCTCGGCGCGCTGGCTGCTGTCGAGATCGGTGATCTGGATCGAGTTTTCGGCCACGGCGGGTCAGTTCTGCTCTTGTTCCCGCTCGCGGACCTGGTCGCGGAACAGGGCAAGCAACACCGCCATGAAAGCCAGAAAACCCGCCATGAAGACGACCAACACCAGCAACAAATTGCGCGACAAGCCCGCAGGCTTGACGGAGCGCACCGGATCGGACACCACCCGCGAGATATTGAAGGATTTCAACTTGCCGCGAATGGCCTCGACGGCTCTCTGCTGCTGCTCGACCTTCAACTGGTGCGCGCGCCGGATATCGTCCATCTTCAGGCGGCTAGCCTCAATGGCCTGATTCTGCTGGTCCTGCTTGATCTTGTTGTCGAGGAGGATTTCCTCGAAACGGGCCTCGAGTACACGATCATCTACCTCGCCTTCCCGGTTCAGCAGCAGTTGCTTCTGCTCGTCGGTCATCGAGCGCAATACACTCTCCTTGCCGCCGGTTTCAATGATCTTCTGTGTTTCCTGCAGATGCTTCAATTTCTGTTCGGCAGTCTGTATCTGCAGCTTCAGCTTGTCCAACTGGGCCTGCAGGGTGCGTGGATCCATCAATTCCGCCAGCTTGGCCTCGGCCGCCTGCAACTCGGCCTGCAGGCCGGTCTGGTAGAGGGCCACCAACTGCTGATGGTCGCGAAGAACCGAGGCAGCCACCTCTTTCTGGAAGTCCGTGAACAAGGGTTGCCGGTCCAGCGGGATCTTGTTCTGGATCACGACAATATCGCTGTTCTTGGGGGAACTGACCGAGGTTTCGAAGCGCTTGAGTTGCGGATTCTGTTTCAGGTACCGGGCCGTAATGGCGGGCAGAATGGCGTTGGTCAACTTGCCCTTGAGGGATTCCGGCGTTTCGATCTTGACCACCTGTCCGCCGGTATTGATCGCGCCGATCTGTATCGCCGTGTTGAGCTGGTACTTTTCCTGGTACAGAAACAGGGCGTAGATCGCGCCCAGCACGGCCAGAACCAGAAACAGGCTCCAGAAAATGCGCTTGTAGGCCCGCAGCCGGATCCACAGATCCACCAGGCTGACTTCATCCTCCTGACAGGAGACCGTCAGGTACGGCGGATAGACAACGGGAATGGCGTCGTTGCCGGGGAGGTCTCGGTTGCGGGGTTCATTCATGGTCGATCAACTGTCCTCTCAGGGAATTGCTCAGGGCTTCGGTAATGGTCACATCCGCAAACCGCCCGATCAGTTCGGCCGGACCAGCGAAATTGACCACCCGGTTGTTCTCGGTGCGGCCGGAGAGCATTGTAGCATCCTTGCGCGAATGGCCTTCGACGAGGATGCGCTGACGGGTTCTGACCATGTCACGCGAGATCTCCCCGGCAAACTGCAGGATGCGGCTCTGCAGGGCGGACAGGCGCTGTTTCTTGGTTTCCATCGGCACATCGTCCGGCAGGTAGGAAGCCGGGGTACCCGGCCGCTGGCTGTATATGAAGCTGAACGAGGTATCGAATCGGATGTCGTCGATCAGCTTCATGGTCTGGCGGAAATCCTCGTCGGTTTCTCCAGGGAAGCCCACGATGAAATCCGAGGATATGCTGATGCCGGGACGTGCCTCGCGCAGGCGCCGGATTTTGTGCTTGTATTCGAGGGCCGTGTGGCCGCGTTTCATCTGCATCAGAATGCGATCGGAACCGCTCTGTACCGGCAGGTGGATATGGCTGACCAGCTCCGGCACCTCGGCGAAGGTCTGGATCAGGCTGTCGGTGAATTCCACCGGGTGGGAGGTGGTGAAGCGGATGCGATCGATACCGTCAATGGCGGCCACATAATGGATCAGCAGGGCCAGATCGGCGATCTCGCCATCATGCATCTCACCCCGGTAGGCATTGACATTCTGCCCCAGCAGGTTGACCTCGCGCACGCCCTGCCGGGCCAGCTCGGCGACCTCGGCAATGACATCATCGAGCGGTCGGCTGATCTCCTCGCCCCGGGTGTAGGGTACGACACAGAAGGTGCAGTACTTGCTGCAGCCTTCCATCACCGACACGAAAGCCTTGACGCCATCCATCTTCGGCGCCGGCAGGTGGTCGAACTTCTCGATCTCGGGGAAGCTGACATCAACCACAGGCTCGCGGGCATCGCGCACCCGGTCAAGCATCTGCGGCAGCCGATGCAGGGTCTGTGGACCGAACACCATGTCGACAAAAGGCGCTCGGGCACGGATGGCGTCCCCTTCCTGGCTGGCCACGCAGCCACCGACACCGATCACCAGCGCCGGATTCTTCTGCTTGAGCTGACGCCAGCGGCCCAGTTGGGAAAACACCTTCTCCTGGGCCTTTTCCCGCACCGAGCAGGTATTGAGCAGCAGCACATCCGCCTCGGCCTCATCCTCGGTCATGACCAGGCCGCAGTCGGCCTGCAACACGTCCAGCATCTTGGACGAGTCGTATTCGTTCATCTGGCATCCGTGGGTACGGATGAAAACTTTCTGCGTCATGGAGAGTTGGGGCCGGCCGGCAATCGGGAAACGCGCAAAAATACACCGCTCCGGGGCAGATATCCAGTGTTGCAGCCCCCTATTTCGGCGTCTCGCGGCCGTAGCGATCCTCGAAACGGACGATATCGTCCTCCCCGAGGTAGGAGCCGGTCTGGACCTCGATCAGTTCCAGCGGCATCTTGCCGGGGTTTTCCAGGGAGTGCTTCTCACCAACATGGATGTAGATGGAGTCATTCTCGGTCAGAATGCGGGTCTCCTCGCCGCGTTGCACGCGGGCCGTGCCGGATACCACTACCCAGTGCTCGGCGCGATGGTGATGCATCTGCAGGGACAGCTTGGCCCCGGCTTGACCGAGATCCGCTTGACCTTGAAACGCTCGCCCTCCTCGATCGAATCGAAGCAGCCCCAGGGACGATAGACCACCCGGTGGAAATTCGTCTCCGGTCGTCCGGCGGCCTTGAGCTGTTCGACGATCTGCTTGACCTCCTGGGACTTGTCCTTGTGCGCAACCAGCACCGCATCCTTGGTCTCCACCATGATCAGATCATCCACGCCAACGGCGGCCAGCAGGCGGCTTTCGCTCATGGCCAGGTTGTTGTGGGCGTCCACCAGCAGCACATCCCCGTGGATGCTGTTGCCCTGCCCATCCTTGTCGTTGACGGCCCAGAGCGCGGACCAGCTGCCGATGTCGTTCCAACCGGCATCGAGCGGCACCACCACGGCGCGATCCGTCTTCTCCATGACCGCATAATCGATGGATTCCGCCGGACAGGCGGCAAAGGCCTCCTCATCAACACGGATAAAGTCGAGATCCCGTTGTTCCTGCTGCATGGCCTTTCGGGTCGCGGCCAGGATTTCGGGGTGATGTTGTTCCAGTTCGGCCAGGAAAGCGCCGGCGGAGAACAGAAACATGCCGCTGTTCCACAGGTAGTCGCCGGACTCCAGATAGGCCTCGGCGGTTGCCTGATCGGGCTTTTCTACGAAACGATCGATTTCGTGAATCGAGTTGGACAGCTCCTCACCCTTGCGGATATAGCCGTAGCCGGTCTCCGCCTTGTCCGGCACGATGCCGAATGTGGCCAACCGACCCTGCCGTGCCGGTTCAATGGCCTGTTCCACCGCCTCGCGGAAGGCCCTGGCATCGGGGA
>WGBK01000025.1 GCA_015494335.1 Gammaproteobacteria bacterium
TCAGAATACTGCGCAACAGGTAGAGCTGACGCAGTATGCGAAGGGAGCTGTCCTGTGCCTGCATGATGGGGCCTGGGCAGTGGAAATAAGCTATTGTAAACCTTCGGCGCAGATCCGGCACCTGCGACAATTTGTCGCTTCCCCGAGCGGGAGGGTTTGGCTAGAATTCGTCCGCTTTCATGCTGGGGGTTCCGGGGTCGTCCCGTTCTGCCGATGCTCCATTTCGGCTCCGGAACCTTTCACTGCCTTCCTGTCTTCCCGGCCTTCTTCCTGCGCAAACCCGCGAGCAGACCCAGAGCCAGCAACCATGCGGGCGAGAAGCTTCCGGCATAGATACTGCTGTCCTCGATCACCACCACGCCGTCGGGTTGCGGATCCGGTGTGATGACGATGACTTCGACGCTGGGCTGGTCCTTCTGTTCGTCTTCCAGGTGCAGCGGCTGCCCTGCATCGTCGAAGCGGATGATGCGGCTGGCGACGATGCCGTCGTAGTAGAGGGCGTACAGATCGATCATCAATTCGTAACGGCCGGGCGGAAAGCCTTCGAGCAACTGGGTGCTCACTTCGTAGCTGTCGATGGAATCGTCGTAGTGGATGTCGTAGAGGTCAGTCTCGCTGTAAAGGACCCAGGGCCCGTTGTCGCGACGCAGATAGAGTTTGGCATATACCGTCTCGTGGGCATTGGTCGTATCGGCATCGAACTCGACGCTGAGCCGCTGGTGATATCCGTCGCCGTCCTCGTCTACGCTTTGCCGTATCCATACATCGTAGATCTCGAAGCAGCCGCATCCGCTGCGTGCCGCCTGGCGAGTGCTCAGGGGCTGTACCTGGCCGGAAACAGCGGGGGCGGCCAGCAATTGTTCCTCGGTGACTCCCTCGCGGGCCAGAGCTCCGGCAGAACGGGTCAGGGGCAGTGGGTCCGCGGCCATCGACAATGCGGGAAACAGCGTGATCAGGGCAAGCAACAGGGTTTTCATGGTTGTAACTCCGGAGCGATGTTGGCATCAGATTAAGCGTCTTGCGATGAATCGATACTGAATGGTTCTGCAAGCGACGAATGGTAGAATGCGTCCATGCCCCTGGATGTACTGCTGATCTTCTTCGGCGCCGCCGCCTTGCTCGCGCTGGCCCCCGGTCCGGATAACCTGTTCGTGCTGACCCAGTCGCTGGCCTATGGAAGCCGGGCGGGATTGCTGGTGGTGCTGGGTCTGTGCAGTGGTCTGGTGTTCCATACCGCGGTGGTGTCGCTGGGCCTGGCGGCCCTGTTGCGCGCTTCTCCCAACGCGTTGCTTGCGGTCAAGCTGGTCGGTGCGGCCTATCTTCTCTATCTGGCCTGGGTGAGCTGGCGCCATGCGCGGGATGCCACCCGTTCACGCCAGCCGGTGGCGCTCAGCGGTGCGCAACTCTATAGGCGTGGTGTGATCATGAACGCGAGCAATCCGAAGGTTGCGCTGTTCTTTCTCGCCTTTCTGCCGCAATTCGTCGATCCCGGATACGGGCCGGTAACCGGTCAGATCGTGATGCTGGGCGGGGTTTTTGCACTGGCGACGATCCTGGTTTTCGGCGGCATTGCACTGCTGGCGGGGCGCTATGCGGAAAGACTGAATGCCTCGGATCAACGCCGGGCCTGGCTGAACCGGGGGATATCGCTGGTATTCCTGTTTCTGGCGGTGAATCTGCTCGCCGGGTGGTGGTGAGGACTTGCTTTCAATGCCAATTTGTTTCTGCTGGATTCAATCCGCCCGCAGTTCCTTCGGCAGCTGGAACACGACATCTTCCTCGAAACCGAGAGACCGGATGTCAGTGGCTCCTTTTTCCCTGAGGTAGTCGATGACCTGCTGCACCAGCAGTTCCGGTGCCGATGCGCCGGCACTGACGCCAATGCATTGCTTTCCCTGCAGCCATTCCTCGCGGATATCCCTGGCGTCGTCGATCAGATAGCCTTCGATGCCGCGATGGGTGGCGATCTCGCGCAGGCGGTTGGAGTTGGAGCTGTTCTGCGAGCCGACGATGAGCACCAGCTCGCAGTCCTCGGTGAGGCTCTTCACCGCGTCCTGCCGGTTCTGGGTGGCGTAGCAGATGTCGTTCTTGCGCGGGCCCTGGATACGGGGAAAACGCTTGCGCAGGGCGTCGATGATGGATGCGGTGTCATCCATCGACAGGGTGGTCTGGGTCACGAAGCTGAGATGCTCCGGATCGCGGACCGGAAGCTTTTCGACATCCTGCACCGATTCGACGAGATAGATATCGCCACCGGCGCTGCGGTCGTATTGACCCATCGTGCCCTCGACCTCGGGGTGCCACTTGTGTCCGATGAGGATGGTCTCCATGCCCTGTTGGCTGTAGCGCGCGACCTCGAGATGAACCTTGGTGACCAGCGGGCAGGTGGCGTCGAACACCTTGAGGCCGCGCCGTCGGGCCTCGTCGCGTACCGCGCGCGATACGCCGTGGGCGCTGAAGATGACATGCTCGCCGTCAGGCACCTGGTCGAGCTCGTCAACGAATATGGCCCCTTTCTTCTTCAGATCGTCGACCACATAGCGGTTGTGAACCACTTCATGGCGCACATAAATGGGCGCTCCGAACAGTTGCAGCGCACGCTCTACGATCTCGATGGCGCGATCGACACCGGCGCAGAATCCCCGCGGATTGGCCAGGCGAACCTCCATCAGTGCAGTTCCTCCGGTTCTTCCACGGAAAGGATGCGTACCCGGTAGCGAACGGTTTCTCCGGCCAGGGGGTGATTGAAATCGATACGCACGCGCTGATCGTCGGCTTCGAGGATGGTGCCGGGCAGGGTTTCGCCATTGGGCAGGGAGAACTCCATGATCACGCCGGGTTCCAGGGGGGCATCCTCGCGGAATTCGCTGCGCGGCAGTTCGTGGATGGCTTCCGGGTCCGGGTAGCCGAAGGCGAGATCGGGACCGATATCGATGGTCTGTTCGTCGCCGTCCTCGAGGTCGATCAAGGCCAGTTCCAGTCCTTCGGCCAGTTCGCCGCGACCGAGCTGTATCGTCATCGGTTCGCCCTCGAAGCTGTCCTCGAGCACAGTGCCGTCGGTCAGACCGAGCTGGTGTTGCAGGGTGACCCGGCTGTTGCGGGAGATTTTCATGGGTCTGTCTGTTCCTTGTTGCGATCGAGCAGGCCGCTGCCGATCAGCAGCACGGCACCCAGGGTGATGAAGCTGTCGGCCAGGTTGAAGGCCGGCCAGGGATAGCTGCCGAGCCAGACCTGGATGAAGTCGATCACATGGCCGAGCAGGGCGCGGTCGATGACATTGCCGATGGCGCCGCCGAGTATCAGGGCCAGGCCGATTGCGGTGAGTTTTTCATGCGGCCCCAGCTTGCGCATCCAGCCGATCAACAGGGTACTGATGACCAGCGCCAGCGCGAGGAGGAACCAGCGCTGCCAGCCGCCGGCCGACGCGAGGAAGCTGAAGGCCGCGCCCGTGTTGTAGGACAGGTACCATTCGAACAGGCCGGGGATGACCGTGACTGGCTGGTGATAGTCGAGCACGCGGTCGGCGTAGTGCTTGCTGGCCTGGTCGAGAACGACCACCAGCAGGCTGAGCCAAAGATATTTAAGCATACCGGCGTTGTTCGCCCTGGCCCTCGACATTCTCCACGCAGCGTCCGCAGAGTTCGGGGTGCTTCGGGTCGCTGCCGACATCGGCGCGGTGGTGCCAGCAGCGCACGCATTTCGGATGCGGGCTGGGTTCGGCCTTGAGGGCGAACTGCAGCTGGTCGCCGTCGATGGACTGGATTTCCGCATCGGCCGGGGCCTCGGGCAAGGGTGCCAGAGTGGCCTCGGAGGTGATGAGGATGAACCGCAGCTCGTCGGCCAGGATGTCGAGGCGGTTGAGCAGATCCTCGTCGGCGTAGATCGTGATTTCGGCATCAAGGCTGGAGCCGATTTGGCCTTCCTTGCGCAATTCCTCGAGCAGGGCGGATGCCTGCTCGCGCAGGGCCAGCAACTGATCCCACAGCTCGAGATCCACCTCGGGATGGCGATACTCGAACAGTTCCTCGCTCCAGGTCGCGAAGAACACGCCCAGATCCTCGTGCTCGCCGGGCAGGTTTTCCCAGACCTCGTCGGCGGTGAAGCTGAGGATCGGCGCGATCCAGCGCACCATGGCCTCGGCAACGAGGTGCATCGCGCTCTGGCAGGAACGGCGGGGCAGGGAGTCGGCGGGCGTCGTGTACTGGCGATCCTTGATGACATCGAGATAGAAACCGCCCAGGGTTTCCGAGCAGAAGTTGTGGATCTTCTGCACCGCGACATGGAACTGGTAGTTGTCGTAGAGATCCTGCAGGTCTTTCTGCAGTTCCAGGGTCTGGTGCACGACCCAGCGATCCAGCGCGATCATGCGATCCTCGGGCACGGCGTGCTGTTGCGGATCGAAGCCGTTCATGTTGGCGAGCAGGAAGCGCAGGGTATTGCGGATGCGGCGATAGGCATCGGCGGTGCGCTTGAGAATCTCGTCGGAGATGGCCAGTTCGCCCGAGTAGTCGGTGGCCGCGACCCACAGACGCAGGATGTCGGCGCCGAGGGTGTCGGTGACCTTCTGCGGCGCGACCACATTGCCGAGGGACTTGGACATCTTGATGCCCTTGGCATCGACGGTGAAGCCGTGGGTCAGTACCGAGGTATAGGGGGCGGTGCCGTTCATGGCGCTGGAGGTCAGCAGCGAGGAATGGAACCAGCCGCGATGCTGATCCGAGCCCTCGAGGTACATCTCGGCCGGGAAGTGGCAGCGATCGTCCTTCATCAGCACGCTGTAGTGGGTGGTGCCGGAGTCGAACCAGACATCCAGCGTGTCGGTGACGCGGGTCCAGTTGTCGGCGTCGTCGCCGAGCAGTTCGGCGGGGTCCAGTTCGAACCAGGCATCGATGCCTTCCTTCTCCATGCGTTGGGCCACCTGCTCGATCAGGTCGAGGGTGTCCGGGTGCAGTTCCTGGGTCTGCTTGTCGATGAACAGCGGAATCGGCACGCCCCAGAAGCGCTGGCGCGAGATGCACCAGTCCGGGCGGTTGGCGATCATGCCGGTGATGCGCGCCTCGCCCCAGTCGGGGATCCAGCGCACCTTTTTGATGGCATCGAGGGCGGTCTGGCGCAGGCCGTTCTGTTCCATGCTGATGAACCACTGCGGCGTGGCGCGGAAGATGATCGGCGTCTTGTGGCGCCAGCAATGGGGGTAGCTGTGGGTCAGCTTTTCCTCGTGCATCAGGGCCTGGTGGCCCTTGAGCACCTCGATCACATGCTCGTTGGCATTGAATACATGTTCGCCGGCAAAGATTTCCGTGTCGGGCAGAAAGCGACCGTCATCGCCCACCGGGTTGTAGGCTTCGAGCCCGTACTTCTGGCCGACCACGAAGTCGTC
Organism: Gammaproteobacteria bacterium; assembly: GCA_015494335.1. Classification (GTDB taxonomy): domain Bacteria; phylum Pseudomonadota; class Gammaproteobacteria; genus S144-22. The sequence continues at coordinate 5,381 of WGBK01000025.1, forward strand.
CTGGCCGTGGCCGGGCGCGGTGTGCACGCAGCCGGTGCCGGCTTCCAGCGTCACATGGTCGGCGAGGATCATCAGCGATTCGCGCGGGTAGAAGGGATGGTGCAGCTTGACGCCTTCCAGCGCCTCGCCCTTGCCGTAGGCGAGCACCGAGTAGTCCTCGATGCCCCAGCGGTCCATCGCGTCCTTGAGCATGTCTTCGGCGATCATCAGGCGTTCCGGGCCATGCTCGGTCAGGGTCTGCACCACGACATACTCGAAGCCCGGGTTGACCGCCACCGCCAGGTTGGCAGGCAGGGTCCAGGGCGTGGTGGTCCAGATCACCACCGAAAGCGGGCCGGTGCCGTGATGCCCCGGTACTTCGTGGAAACGCTGGAAGAAATCCTCCTCGTCCTTGACCGGAAACTTGACGTCGATGGCGCAGGAATCCTTGTCCTTGTAATCGACCTCGGCCTCGGCCAGTGCGGAGCCGCAGTCGGTGCACCAGTGCACCGGCTTCACGCCCTTGGCGAGATGGCCCTTCTCGATGATCTTTCCGAGGGCGCGCACGATGTTGGCCTCGGTGTCGAAATTCATCGTCAGGTAGGGTTTGTCCCAGTCCCCGAGCACGCCGAGGCGGATGAAGTCCTTCTTCTGGTTCTCGATCTGTTCGTGGGCGAAGGCGCGGCAGGCCTTGCGGAACTCGCGCGGTTCGACCGCGATGCCGGCCTTGCCGATCTTCTTTTCCACCGCGTGCTCGATCGGCAGGCCGTGACAGTCCCAGCCCGGCACATAGGGCGAATCGTAGCCGGCCAGGGTGCGTGACTTGACGATCATGTCCTTGAGAATCTTGTTGACCGCGTGACCGATGTGAATGTTGCCGTTGGCGTAGGGCGGTCCGTCGTGGAGGATCCAGCGCGGGCGGCCGGCGCAGGCCTCGCGGATCTTCTGGTACAGGCCTTCACGATACCAGCGTTGCAGCCGGGCGGGTTCGTTCTTCGCCAGGTTGCCGCGCATGGGGAAGGGTGTGGCGGGCAGATTCAGGGTCGATTTGTAGTCGGTCACGGGGATTCCAGTATCTCGTTGTGCTCAAAATAGGTCAGGGCATCGTCGATGTCGCGCTTGATCTGCAGGGTCAGCGCCGCCAGCGAATCGAAGCGTTCCTCGTCGCGCAGCTTGTGCAGCAGTTCCACTTCGACGCAGCGACCGTAGATCCGCTCGGAAAAGTTGAGGATGTAGACCTCGAGAATCACGCCGACGCCATTGACGGTCGGGCGCGTGCCGATGCTCGCAACGCCCCGCAACACCCGATTATCCAAGCCTTTGACCAATACCGCAAATATTCCTTGGGCGATGATCGGTCGCTTGCCGAGGCGGATGTTGATAGTCGGGAAACCGAGCTCGCGACCCAGCTTGCGACCGTGCGCGACCTTGCCCGAAAGCGTGTAGGGACGGCCGAGCAGGTGGCGCGCCTCGGTGAACTGATTCTGCAGGATCAGCTGGCGGATGCGCGTGCTGCTGACCCTTTCGCCGTCGATCAGCAGGCTGTGGGTGTTCTCGACCTCGAAACCGTGGCGGCGGCCTTCCTCGCGCAGGAAATCGAAATCCCCCTCGCGGCCGCGACCGAAACGGAAGTCGTCGCCGATGACCAGGTGTTTCAGGTTCAGCTTCTCCACCAGGATCTGCTCGACGAATTGCGCCGCCGTGAGCGAGGCCAGCGACTGGTTGAAGGGCAGGCACAGCAGGTAATCGACGCCCAGCTGCGACAGGTGGCGGATCTTGTCGCGCAGGCGATACAGGCGCCGTGGCGCGTGCTCCGGGTCGAAGAACTCCATCGGCTGAGGCTCGAACAGCATCACCAGGCTGGGCTGATCCTTGATCTCGGCCACCGCCTGCAACTGGTTGATGACATGCTGGTGACCGAGGTGCAGGCCATCGAAATTGCCGATGGTGGCCACGCAGCCCGGCAGCGGCTGTTTCAGATTGTGCAGTCCTCGAATCAGTTTCATCGGCTTGGGTGTGGGCAGGGAGTCAAAGGCTCAGATGGCGGCGGCGGAAGCCGATTATCCAGAGCAGTGCCACATAGCACAAGGCGGCGGGCAGGATCAGCTCCGCCAGTCCCAGGATGCGCTGCCACAACCCGCTTTGGTACCAGAAGGCGGGGTCGGGCTGCAGCCACAGCAGCAGCATGGCCATGCCCAGGCTGGCCAGCAGCATGCGCCCGAGCTGGCGCAGGAAATCCCGCCCCAGGGTCAGGTAGCCGTCGCGTCGCAGCGCACGAGCCAGCAAGGCCGCGTTGAGCCAGGCCGAGAGCGCGGTAGCCAGGGCCAGGCCGACATGGCCGGGGATCTGCGTCAGTTTCAGCAGGCCAATGACAAACAGGATGTTCATCAGCATGTTGGCGAGCATGGCCCGGATGCCGATGCGCACCGGCGTGCGCGTATCCTGGCGCGCGTAGAAGGCATTGGCCAGGATCTTTATAAGAATGAAGGCGGGCAGGCCCAGCGCATAGGCCATCAGGCTCATTGCGCTGTATTCGGTGTCGCCTGGTGTGAAGGCGCCGTACTGGAACAGGGTGGCGAGAATCGGCGCGGCCAGCAGGATCAACCCGGTGGTGGCGGGGAGGGCGATCAGCAAGGCCAGTTGCGCGGCCCAGTTGAGCACCCGGTTGAAGTGATCGCGTCCGCGGCTGACATGGGATTCCGAAAGGTTCGGCAATACCACCGTGGCCAGGGCGATGCCGAACACGCCGAGGGGAAACTCCAGCAGGCGGTCGGCATAGTAGAGCCAGGATACCGAGCCGCTGATCAGGAAGGACGCGATGAAGGTATCGAACAGCAGGTTGACCTGGGAAACCGAGGTGCCGAACAGCGCCGGCGTCATCAGGCGGATGATCTGTTGCACGCCACTGTCGCTCCAGGCCCAGCGCGGCCGTGGCAAAAGCCCGAGACGATACAGAAAGGGCAACTGGAACAGCAGCTGGGCCAGGCCGGCGATGAGCACGCCCCAGCCCAGCGCATGCACCGGCACCTCGAGACGCGGCGCCAGCCACAGCGCCGAGCCGATCAGGCTCAGATTAAGTAGCACCGGGGTGAAGGCGGGCACCGCGAACTGCTTCCAACTGTTGAGGATGCCGCCGGCCAGGGCGGTCATCGAGATCAGCAGCAGGTAGGGGAAGGTCATGCGCAGCAGCTCGGAAGTGAGCTCGAACTTCTGCGGCTGATCGATGAAGCCGGCGGCGAACAGGGTTACCAGGGCCGGCGAGGCCACGACCCCGACGAGGGTGATCATCAGCAGGATCAGGCCCAGGGTGCCGGCCACCTGGCCGACGAAGCGGCGCGTGTCCTCCATCGTCCGGGTGTTCTTGTATTCCGTCAGTACCGGAACGAAAGCGGCGGAAAAGGCGCCCTCGGCAAACAGCCGGCGCATGAAGTTGGGTATCTTGAAGGCGACGAAAAACGCGTCGGCGGCATCCGAGGCCGAGAACATGCGCGCGATGACGATATCGCGCAGCAGGCCGAGCACCCGCGACAGCATCGTCATCGAAGCCACGGAAAAGGTCGAGCGGATCAGGCTGGGCACGGCATCGGGGCGGATGTGGGCAGGGCGGACAGGCTCATGAAACGGCAGGATCGGCGGGCGGAACCGGGCATTTTACCCGAGAAGCCCGCGACTGGCAGCCGGAGAAGGTGATTTCCGGCCTTTTTGGGCGCAAAGGCGTTGACAGGGGGCAGTGCAATCATGATAATGCGCGCCTCATTTTTGCACAGCAGGATTCAGGAGACTCCCTTGGCCAATTCTCTTTCCGCGAAAAAGCGCGCCCGTCAGGCGGAAGCTCGTCGTCGTCACAACGCCAGCCGTCGTTCGATGATGCGCACCTACGTCAAGCATGTCGTCAAGGCCATCGCCGCCGGTGACAAGTCCGCTGCCGAGGCCGCCTACAAGCAGGCTGTGCCGGTGCTCGACCGTATCGCCCGCCAGGGTCTGATCAGCAAGAACAAGGCCGCTCGTCACAAGAGCCGCCTCAACGCACAGATCAAGGCGCTGTCCTGATCGGCGCAGGCTGAAACGCAATACCGAAAGGCCGGATCCCAGGATCCGGCCTTTTTTGTGGGTGCGCCAGGTATGGGTACCCACCTGAAGGGTGGTATTTGATGAGGAAGTTCGGGTATTCTGACTCCCCTTGAGCAGGCCTAAACCCTGACAAACGCAGCGACCCAGAGAGCGACACCAGACGAATGGATAAGCTGGAGAAGCAAAAACTCAGCGAAACGGATATTTGCGATCTGTTTATCACTCCGGCAATCAAGCAGGCTGGCTGGGATCCAATGCAGCAGATCCGGCGTGAAGTCACCCTCACCCCCGGGCCTGTAGTGGTCCGCGGGAACATGTCCTCGCGCAACAAGAAAAAGAAGAAATTCGCCGACTATGTGCTGTACCGGGAGCCGGGTATCCCGGTTGCGGTCGTCGAGGCCAAGGACAACAAGCATACGGTCAGCCACGGACTGCAGCAGGCCCTTGGTTATACCGAGATCCTCGATGTGCCCAGCGCCTTCAGCTCCAACGGCGATGCCTTTGCCATGCACAACAAGGTTCCGGCGCCCGGCGAGCCGATCGAAACCGAACTCCCCCTCGATGTTTTCCCCAATCCGCAAACCCTATGGCGCCGCTACAAGCAATGGCGCGGCATCGAAGACGCCGCCGAGCCGCTGGTCACCCAGCCTTACCATGCGGATCTTACTGGCAAGGAGCCCCGATACTACCAGGCCGAGGCTGTCAACCGCACCATCGAGGCCGTCGCCAGGGGCCAGAAGCG
>WGBK01000026.1 GCA_015494335.1 Gammaproteobacteria bacterium
CCGGTCTGGTCCAGGGGCAGGTAGAGTCCACCGACCAGCTTGTGCCTGACTTGCTCCAGGGCCGGCTCGATCTGGCTGCAGCCCTGCACCGTCAGCAGCTCGTGGGGAATGCCCTGTTGTTCCAGCAGGGCCATGTCGGCTTCGGCGGCCTGCAGTTGCTTGCGGCTGCGGAACAGCTGCAGCGTGCCCATCTCGCCATGATCGAACTCGATTCCGGTCTCGCGTCGTACCTCGGCCAGGGCGTCGCGGCTGTACTCGGCCAGGCGCAGCATGCGGCTCTTGTTGATGGCATAGGATTGTGCATTGCAGTTGGCCAGCATGCGCGCCATGAACTGCAGCTTGTCCCAGTCCGGGCGGGGCGAGATGCGCAACGGCGAGTGACGACCGAGCAGCCACTTGATTGCCTTCAGCGGAATGCCGGGAGCGGCCCAGGGCGCGGCATAGCCGGGCGAGATCTGGCCGGCGTTGGCATGGCTGGTTTCTTCGGCCGGAGCTGGCTGGCGGTCGAGCAGGGTGACTTCGTGGCCGAGACGGGCCAGATGCCAGGCGCTGGTGACGCCGATCACGCCGGTGCCGAGAACGAGGATTTTCATGGCAGGTTCCAATCCGGTTGAAAAATCGAATGGTAGGCGGAACGGCGAAACAAAAGTTGCTGAAATTCAGGAATTGCCAGAAAATAAATCGCCTGGAATAAATAAGGCGGGATAAATTATGGAACCGAAGCGGCGCAAGCTCGATCGGATCGACCGGCGCATCCTGGCGGAGCTGCAAGCCGACGGACGACTGCCCTTCGTCGAACTGGCCGAACGGGTCGGTCTCTCTACTTCGCCCTGCCTGGAGCGGGTGCGCAAGCTCGAACGGGAGGGCTGGATCCTCGGCTACCACGCGCAACTGGCCAGCGACCGGCTCGGCGCCGGCCTGCTGGTGTTCGTCGAGATCAGCCTCGATTACACCACCGGCGGCAAGGCGGTGTTCGAGGCGTTTCGTGACGCAGTCACTCGCTGGCCCGAGATCCAGGAATGTCACCTCGTTTCCGGCGACTTCGATTACCTGCTGAAGATCCGCATCGCCGACATGGCGGCCTATCGCGAACTGCTCGGTGAGATCGTGCGCGATCTGCCGGGGGTACGCGACTCGCGCACCCTGGTGGCGATGGAAACCGTCAAGGAATCCTCGGCCATTGCGATCGAGCCATGAAACGGGGGGCGAGGCCGCGCAATTGATCTCGCGCTCTTTCACTGGATCGCGGCTTTCCGTATGCTTCGCGCATTTCAATAACGACAAAACAGGGAATTCTCCATGACCGACAAGATCCTCATCGGTGGCTCGGACGCCGGGCAGATTTTCATCGACCCTGCCATGGGCAATCGCCACGGCCTGGTTTCCGGCGCTACGGGGACCGGAAAAACCGTTACGCTTCAGGTGCTTGCGGAGGGTTTTTCAAGTATTGGCGTGCCTGTCTTCGTGACCGACATCAAGGGCGACCTGTCGGGCATGTCGCAAGCCGGAAAGCCGCACCCGAAGATCGACGAGCGGGTCGAGCGCATCGGCATCGAGAACTATGCCTTCCGCGCCAACCCGACCGTGCTGTGGGATGTGTTCGGCGAGCAGGGTCTGCCGCTGCGGGTCAGTGTTTCCGACATGGGGCCGCTGCTGCTGTCCAGCCTGCTGGAACTCAACGACACCCAGACCGGCATTCTCTATGCTGCCTTCGATCTCGCCGACGAGGAAGGCCTGTTGCTGCTGGACCTGAAGGATCTCAAGGCCCTGCTCAACTGGATGGCCGACAACGCCAAGGCGCTGAAGGAGGATTACGGCAATATCTCCGGCAGCAGCGTGGCGGCGATCCAGCGCAAGCTGCTGGTGCTGGACGAGCAGGGCGCGGAGCAGTTCTTCGGCGAGCCGGCGATCGAACTGCGTGACATCATGGTCACCGATTTTTCCGGCCTCGGCCTGGTCAACATACTCGACGCCACGCGCCTGTCGAGCCAGTCGCCGCGGGTCTATGCCGCCTTTCTGCTGTGGTTCCTCTCCGAGCTCTATGAAAACCTGCCGGAGGTGGGTGATGCCGACAAGCCGCGCTTTGTCTGTTTCTTCGACGAGGCCCATCTGCTGTTCGACCAGAGCTCGAAGACGGTGAAGGAGAAGGTCGAACAGATCGCGCGGCTGATCCGTTCCAAGGGGGTCGGTGTCTATTTCGTGACCCAGAGTCCGCTGGACATCCCCGAGGATGTGCTCGGCCAGCTCGGCCTGCGCGTACAGCATGCCCTGCGTGCCTTCACGCCCAAGGACAAGAAGGCCATCAACACCGTGGCCGACACCTTCCGCCCGAATCCGAAGATCGATATCCGCCAGGTCATCGGCGAACTGGGTACCGGCGAGGCGCTGATCTCCAGCCTCGACGCCGAGGGCGTGCCGACACCGGTGGAGCAGGTGCTGATCCGTCCGCCGGTATCGCAGATCGGCCCCATCGACGAGGCCACGCGCAAGGATCTGATTCAGCGTTCGCCCCTGTACGCCCGCTATGCCGAGGATCTGGACCGCGAGTCGGCCTTCGAAATGCTGAAGAAACGGGCCGAGGAAAAACGCATCGAGATGGAGAAGCAGGCCGCCGCCGAAGCCGCGGAGAAGCAGCGTCTGGCCGAGGAAAAGGAAAGGGAGCGCGCCAGCCGTCCGCGCGGTCGCCAGCGCCAGGGTTTTGCCGAGGCGATGATCAAGAGCACCCTGCGCTCCGTCGGCAGCTCCCTCGGCCGTCGCATCGTGCGGGGCATACTCGGTTCCCTGATGGGAAAATGAACGCCGTTTGCGGTGCTTAGCGGAACCAGCGGCAGTCCGTGAAAATGACTGCGGCATGGATGCCGCGGCCAAGACTACAGGGAGGTATTCACGGCGTTTTTCACGGGCTATCGCTGGTACGGTTTCCGCGATTTGAATGGATTGAAGACGCCGCCCATTCCGCTCCGAAAAAACACTTGCCAAGGCCTTTTTTCTGAATAAAATGCGCGCGCTTTCAGGCGCTCGCGAACCCTTCCCGTCCGTTATCCCGGCGCGAACGCTTGCATGTGCCGGCCGCTACCCGTGGCCCCGTTGTTTGTCGCATTCCCAGACCGAGGATTACGAGAATGGAACAGACCGCTAGCGAGTCGCTGGACAGCATCATCCCCATGCCGGGCCACCCGCCGGTGGCGGAGACCGGCTACAGCGCCGGGGACCAGAGCGAGGATCATTTCATCCGCCGCGACGGCGTCGAGTTCGCCGGCAGCCACCTGATCCTGGACCTGTGGGAGGCGCGCCATCTTGACGATCTGGAACGCATGGACCGGGCCCTGCGCGAGGCGGTGGAGGTCTGCGGCGCGACCCTGCTGCACCTCCACCTGCATCATTTCACGCCCAGTGGCGGCATCTCCGGCGTGGCGGTGCTGGCCGAATCCCACATCAGCGTGCACAGCTGGCCGGAGCGCGATTTCGCGGCCTTCGATATCTTCATGTGCGGCGATGCCCGGCCCGAGATGGCAATTCCGGTGCTCAAGCAGGCCTTCTCGCCCCGGCGCATGGAAGTGCGGGATCTGATGCGTGGCGTGGTTCGCTGAATCTGACCGTTTTTACCTTTGCGCCGAAGACTGCGCCGCGAATCTTGTGATTTCGTGGCCGCGGCGCTACCTTCCCCTTGTTCCAGCCCAGGATACCGCCATGAAGGAATTCCAGGAAACCCTCTACGACTCCATCAGCCAGTGCTTCCGCATCGACCGGATGTATTTCGAGCACAAGACCGAGCACCAGCATCTGATGATCTTCCACAATGCCTTCCTCGGCCGGGTGATGACCCTGGACGGCATCGTGCAGACCACGGAGCGGGACGAATTCATCTACCACGAAATGATGGCCCATGTGCCGATCCTGGCCCACGGCCGGGTTCGCGATGTGCTGATCATCGGTGGTGGCGACGGCGCGATGCTGCGCGAAGTCTGCAAGCACAGGGACATCGAGCGCATCGTGATGGTTGAGATCGATGCCGAGGTCATCGAGATGGCCCGGCAATACCTGCCCAATCATTCCGCCGGCGCCTTCGACGATCCTCGGCTGGAGCTGGTGATTTCCGACGGCATGGATTTCGTGCGCGGGGCCGAGGCGGAGCGCTTCGATGTCATCATCTCCGACAGCACCGATCCGATCGGCCCGGGGGAAGTGCTGTTTTCCGACGATTTCTATGGCCAGTGCCGGCGCATTCTCAAGCCGGGCGGGGCGATGGCGACGCAGAACGGTGTGCCCTTCTTCCAGATCGACGAGGTCCGGCAGACGCGTGAGCGCATGGGACGTCACTTCGCCGACCAGTGTTTCTACTCCGCCGCGGTACCGACCTATTACGGCGGCATCATGACCTTTGGCTGGGGCAGCGACAATCCGGAACTGCGCCGGGTGGATCGTGAAACCCTGGCGGCTCGCCTGGCGGCCTCGGACATCGAAACCCGTTACTACACGCCGGACATCCATCTCGCCAGTTTTGCCCTGCCGAAATACCTGCTCGACGCGCTCGAGGAACCGGCTGCGGACGCGGCGCAATGAAATCCGAGGCGGACTACCGCCC
>WGBK01000027.1 GCA_015494335.1 Gammaproteobacteria bacterium
ATTTTATCAACGAATCAGTGAATAAATCAGAGGTTCCCAAAGGGTAGGTATCCCTGTGCTTCATTCGCTGCTCACGACCAGGATGGGCGGGTCATCCGGGCTATTTTCAACAGCCTGCTAGTGCAATACGAACAGGGAACGATTCGGGAGGTTGGCTGTCGGTCAGTGGCTGGTGCCGGCGGAGCGGTTGATCTTGTTGTGCACATTGTATTTTCCGGAGGGTTTCTTCATCGGCAGGCGCTTGATCTCCTGCAGGCTGCGGGCATCGTAGACCACCACCGCGCCGTCCATGTCCCAGATGCTCACCAGTGCATAGCGGCCATCCTTCGTGAACTCGACATGGGCCGAGGTCTTGCCCGGTTCCGGCACCAGGGTCTTGACGATCTTCAGGGTTTTCTTGTCGATGACATGCATCTCGTCACGCTTCGGACCGAAGAAAACATCGGTCCAGGCATAGGGCGTGTTCTCGTGGCTGCGCATGAAGAAGCCGGGGCCGTCGGTGGAGATGTTGCGGATCAGGCTCCAGTCTTCGGTATCGAGAATGCTGACCTGGCTCTTGCGCAGGTTGGGCGTCGCCATGACGATATGTTCCCTGCCCGATGAATCGCGCCAGGGCCAGCTGATGGCCGAGCTGAGATGAGGCATGCCGGGCAGATCGATGGCCAGTACCGCGCGGCCGAGATCGAGGTCGATGACCTCTCCCTTGCCGTCGCGCGAGCTGGCGGCGATCTGACGGTAGTCCTGGGTCATGAAGAAATCGTCGAGAAAACCCTTGGTGGCGATACGCCGGATTGGAAAGCGTCCGCCCGTATCTTCCTTGCCCACTCCTTTCCTGTTTCCATACGGCTGCTGATTTGAATCGCCGGGAGGTGGATCCAGGTAGCTGATTTCCCAGACCTCGGGGATATCCTTCAGAGCGACGATGAAGCTGTCCCGCGGCGCGGCGGTATAGACGGCGCTGACCCGCGAGCTGCGTCCCTGCCCGTCGCGGGCGGGGATCACCTGGATCGGTTGCAGGGTCTCGGCATCCAGCGCCACCAGACTGTGGGGCAGGTAGTTGGCGACCATCACCACCTTGCCGTCGCCGGAAACGGCCAGGTTGCGCGTATTGATGCCGGCGCGCACCTCGGCGACATAGCTCAGGTTCCAGATATCGTACTTGCTGATCCAGCCGTCGCGGGAAGCGAAATAGACATAGCGCCCATCAGGAGAGTACTTAGGGCCGCCGTGCAGGGCGAAACGGGTCGGAAAGCGCTCGATCACCTCGAAGCGGTCGCCGTCGAGCAGGCTGGCGTGATGGTCGCCCAGCTCCACCACTATGAACAGGTTGTCGGGATCGGCATCGAACTTCGGACGATCGGGCAGGGAACCGGAGGCGTGATACTGTACATGGCTGTTGCGGATTTCCTCCAGGCCCCAGCGCGGTATCTTCTTCAGCGGCTGGTAGATCAACTCGACCAGTGACGCGATCTGCGCATCATCCAGCTTGTCGCCAAATGCCGGCATCTGGGTTGCCGCCCGGCCGTCGCGGATCACCTTGCGCGCCTGCTTCGGTTTCAGCCGCTTGAGGTTTTCAGGCAGCAGGGCGGGGCCAATGCGGCCGAGGCGGTCGGCGCCGTGGCATTTGGCGCAGTTCTGGCGGTAAAGATCCTCGGCGGTGGTCGGTGCCGACATCGCAGGCTGAGAGGTCGCCAGGATCATCAGGCCCGACAGGATCGATGCAGGGATTCTCATGGGGCGTTTGGGAGTGGTTGAATCCGGAGCAGCTTACGGCAGAAGGGGAGGGTTGTGCGCTGATCCAGGTCAGGCCGGGCTTGCGTAATACCCTGACAGGGTGTTGACTGTGGATGTATGAAAGATCCGAACGAGGAAGCATCGCTCAGCCCGCGCCTGTTCTTTGCCCTGTGGCCCGACCCGGCCTTGCGCGGCGAACTGGCAGCATTCCAGCGCAGCCTTCGGCAGTCAACGGGAAAGGGTCGTTGGCTGCCGCCGCAACGCCTGCACCTGACCCTCTATTACCTGGGTCGCCTGCCCCTGCCGGTTTCCGAAGCGGTGCAACTCGGCGCGCGCGGCATCGAGGCGCCGGCTTTCTCCCTGCAGCTCGACCGCCTGGGCTGTTTCGAGCGGGCGCGTGTGTTGTGGCTGGGGCCCAGCCGGGTGCCGCAGGTCTTGACCGATCTGCATCATGCCCTGCGAGTGCTGCCGGAATCCTGCAACCACGAAGCTCAGCCGACTCGCTTCCGCCCCCATGTAACGCTGGCGCGAAAGGTCAGGACATTGCCCGAATGGCCCGAAGCGGCGGCCCAGATGCTGCCGCTGTTCTGGCAGGCAACGGATTTTGCCCTGATCGAGTCCGTGGATATGCCCGACGGGGTGGAATACCGGGTCGTCGAGCGCTATCCGCTGGTACCTGGCGGGAACGCCGAATCAGGCCCGCGCCTGTCCTGACCCGCCCTTGCCGTGACGCAGCATCAGTACTCCGACGACAATCATCAGCAGTTGCAGCCCCAGGCCCTCCAGGGTCGGGTAGATGCCGAGCAGGTCGATGCGCGGGAACGCGATGTGATCGACCGGAAGATGTCCGGCTTCTTGCAGCGCGGCCACGCCCTTGCCGGCAAACACCACGGCAAGAATGAACATGAACCAGGCGGTCACGCTGAAGAACTGGCGCAGGGGCAGGCGGGTGCTGTACTTGAGGATCAGCCAGGCCAGCACCAGCAGGGCGGCCAGGGCCACGATCAGACCGCCGAGGATGGCGTTCTGCCCAGCGGGATCGGTTTGCAGCCACAGGGCCTGGTAGAACAGCACCGATTCGAAGATCTCCCGGTACACGGCAATGAAGGCCAGGCTCGACAGTCCCCACAGGGCGCCCTGGCTCAGGGCCTTTTGGATGCTGCCGTGGATGAAGGCCTGCCACTGGGCAGCCCCGGTCTTGCTGTGCAACCAGAAGCCGACATAGAACAGCATGGCCGCGGCGAACAGGGCGGCCAGTCCCTCGGTCAGTTCGCGTCCGGCACCGCCGATCTCGAGGAAGCTGGAGGCCCACCAGGTCAGCCCGCCGAGCAGCAGGGCGGCCAGCACGCCGAGTCCAAGCCAGCGCAGTCCATCCCGGCGATCGGTCTTGATCAGGAAAGCGGCCAGCGCGGCAATGACGAGGATCGCCTCGAGGCCTTCACGCAAAAGAATCAACAGCGCGCTGGCGAAAGCGGTGCCCGCCGAGAGAGTCGTTGAGCCAAGCTTTCCGGAGGCGGTCTGCAGCAGGGCATCGGCGGCCTCGATCTGTTGTTGCAGTTCCTGCGCGGGAACGCCTTTGCGGATCTGCTGGCGCAACCGCGTCATGGCGTCCTCGATCTTCAGACGCAGCTCGCGATCGATGGCGTCGAGGTTGCCTTCTACCTTCTCGAAGCCATCGAGATAGGCGGAAACGGCCAGCTCGTGGGCGCGACGGGCATCGCCGTTGCGGTAGGCTGCCAGGCTCTGTTGCAGCAACTCGCGCGAAAGGCGGAGGGACTGCGCACCGTCCTGCCGGAACAGGCTTTCCGGGTGGCGCCGCAGCCAGCCGAACACCAGCGCCGCATCGGCGCCCTGACGAGCCTCGATCTCCGCCGGCGTCCGGGTGGTCAGGGTCTTGAGATCGAAGCCGGAGGCGTCCACCTGGCCCGAGAGCAGCAGCTGTCGGGCCTTTTCCTCGCTGGCCGCATCCACGGCCAGGGATCCGACGTGAAAGGCCAGCGCCCAGCGTTGTTCATCGGTCAACTCGGGAAAACCGCGCATCTCGGTGCCTTCGACGCCGTGGGTAATGACGCCATAGAGGCCGTAAAGCGTGCGGCTGCGGTAGCGTTCCGGATCGGTAAAGTCGATGGGCGCAGGTTCCATGCTCCGGGCGAGGGGACCGTCGCCGCGGCCGCCGGCCCCGTGACAGGCGACGCATTGGTCGGTGTAGAGCCGGGCGGCCAGCTGCAGATCCGGTGGTTCTGCCGGTGTTGCCGGCAGGGCATAGCTGTTGATCAGCCAGTGTCTCAGTTCGGCGCTCAGGCGGCTGATCTCGCGGCTGTCGGCACGCTGTTCGATCAGATCCCGCAGTCGATCCGCTGCTTCGAGGATCTCCTTCTTGCGTTCGTTGGCGGGAAGTTGCCCGGCCAGTTGCTGGATGTTCTGCGCGAAATCGAGCATTTCGCGGTATTCGGTGGGGTTTGCGATCTCGCCCTGGTCGACGGCCCCCGGATAGTCGACGGAAACATAATCCACCAGTTGCGACAGGCGTTGCAGGGGCGTCGAAGCCAGGGTAACGGGGCTGGCAATCAGCAGGGACAGTCCAAGCAAAAGGGCTTTCATCAGGGGTACGGCTCGCGAAGAAGAATCAATATCTGCAAATGATAATGATTAACATTTGTGGTTGCAAGGCAGGGGCCGCCCCTTCCCTGATTCAGATGATGCCGGCGGCCCGGCGCAGCTCGTCCGGATCGAGCACCCGGATGTGACTGTCGTGAATCTCGATGGCACCGCGTTTGACCAGCTCCTTGATCAGTCGGGAGAAGGATTCGGGCTGCAGGGACAGGATCGAGGCGATGGCGTGTTTGGGGATATCCAGGTGGAAGTCGTCGCCCTTGAGCGCGGCCTGATCGAGGAAATAGGCGGCCACCCGATTGCGGCCCGTCATCAGGCTGAGGTGGTCGATTTCGTTGATCAGCTCGTGCAGGCGCAGGCTCAGCTCGCCCATGACCCGGAAGCTCAACTCCGGAGAACGCAACAGGATGTCACGGAAATGGCGGGTGCTGATCGAGATCACGCGTGAGGGTTTCATGGCGATGGCGCTGACCGGGTAGACCGGCTGGTCGTTGAACATCAAGGCTTCGGCGAAGGTCTGGCCGGGGTTTTCCAGCTCGATGATCTTTTCCTGGCCGCTGGGCGATTGGCGGTAAAGCTTGATCAGGCCCTCGATGACGAAGAAAAAGTTGTGCACCGGCTCGCCGTGGTTGAACAGGCTCTGGCCTTCCTTCAGCTCCAGTGGGTGAGCATGATGGGCAATACTTGAGAGTTGTTCCTCGTCAAGGCCGCTGAAAAGCGGACTTTGTCGCAGATAGTCGGCGATTTCGGCGACTGGGTTCTGGGTGTCGGTCATGTAAGGCGGTTGAGTTCCCGGATGGATGACGGACTGGCTTGACATGGGTCAAGTGAGCCGACATTTCATCGCCATTGTTGATAAAAGTCATGTGACCCGTTTTTGAGTTGCCTTAGGTTAACCGCATGTCCGAGCATGGGCAACCACGAGCGTTACATTCATCAACTATAAAGGGGCACGATCATGTCAGAGACATTTACCAAGTCGATGGCGCGAAACATTTTCTACGGAGGCAGTCTGTTCTTCTTTCTGCTTTTCCTCGCGCTGACTTTCGATACCGAATCCGCCTTGCCGGACCGTGACAACCGCCAGGCGATTTCCGAAAAGGTAGCGCTGGGCAAGAAGGTGTGGGAAGAGCATGACTGCATCGGATGTCACACCCTGCTCGGGGAGGGCGCCTATTTTGCGCCGGAGCTGGGCAATGTCTACAAGCGTTTCGGCAACAGCACCGAAGCCATTGTCGGCTTCATCAAGAGCCGTCCCGAGAATGGCATTCCGGGCCGTCGCAGCATGCCCCAGTTCAACCTCAGCGACGAGGAACTGGAAGCGGTTGCCGAGTTCCTGAAATACGCCTCGGGCATCAATACCAACAACTGGCCGCCGAACATTCAGGGCTAACGGGAGGACTGTCATGAAATATCAATCTCAAGCGGTTGCGAAGCCATACTTCATCGCGGCCATCGGCCTGTTCGTGGGCCAGATCCTGTTCGGCCTGATCATGGGCCTGCAGTACGTCTGGGGCGATTTCCTGTTCCCGGAGATCCCCTTCAACGTGGCGCGCATGGTGCACACCAACCTGCTCATCGTCTGGATCCTGTTCGGGTTCATGGGCGCGGCCTATTACCTGATCCCGGAAGAGACCGAGAACGAGCTGTGGAGCCCGAAACTGGCGCTGCTGATGTTCTGGATCTTCCTGGTGGCAGGCGCATTGACCATCCTCGGTTACCTGTTGGTGCCCTATGCCAAGCTGGCCGAACTGACGATGAACGATCTGCTGCCGACCATGGGACGCGAGTTCCTCGAACAGCCGACCATTACCAAGCTGGGTATCGTGGTGGTCGCGCTGGCCTTCCTGCTGAACATCGGCATGACCCTGCTGAAAGGGCGCAAGACGGTGGTTTCGCTGGTCATGGTGCTGGGTCTGACCGGTCTGGCCGTGTTCTTCCTGTTCTCCTTCTTCAACCCGGATAACCTGGTCAAGGACAAGTTCTACTGGTGGTGGGTGGTTCACCTTTGGGTGGAAGGCGTATGGGAACTGATTCTCGGCTCGATCCTGGCCTTCGTGCTGATCAAGACCACCGGAGTGGATCGCGAGGTCATCGAGAAATGGCTGTACATCATCATCGCCATGACGCTGATCACCGGCATCATCGGTACCGGTCACCACTACTACTGGATCGGTACCCCGGAATACTGGCAGTGGTGGGGTTCCATCTTCTCCGCCATGGAGCCGATTCCGTTCTTCATGATGACCATCTTCGCCTTCAACATGGTCAACAAGCGCCGGCGCAACCACCCCAATCAGGCTGCCGTGCTGTGGGCCCTGGGTACTGCCGTCATGGCCTTCCTTGGCGCGGGCGTCTGGGGCTTCATGCATACGCTGGCACCCGTGAACTACTACACCCACGGCACGCAGATCACCGCGGCTCATGGCCACATGGCTTTCTATGGTGCCTATGCGATGATCGTGCTGACCATGATCTCCTACTCCATGCCGCTGATGAACGGTCGCAAGGCGGCCAACAGCAACAAGTCTCAGGTGGCGGAGATGTGGGCGTTCTGGCTGATGACCGTGAGCATGGTGTTCATCACCCTGTTCCTGACCGGTGCCGGCATCCTGCAGACCTGGATGCAGCGCTATACCGATACGCCGATCAGCTTCATGGAGGCCCAGAGCAAGATCGCCGTGTTCTACTGGATGCGCGAGATTGCCGGCGTGGTCTTCCTGATCGGTCTGACGCTCTATATCGCCAGCTTCTTCATCGGACGCAACGACCCCGAGGCCGTCGTGGTCGAGAAGGTGGCGGCCGAGTAGTCTCCGGCAACATCCTGAGGAAAGATGGCGGGCTTCGGCCCGCCATTTTTTTGCAAGCTCAAAAACCACACAATTGATGACAGTAAGGTTGCCCGTATGACTGAAACACCAAGTCCAATCACCAGAACGGAAGACCATGCCCGTCCACCGGGCGATCTGGCGATCTGGATCTTCATCTGCGCAGAACTTCTGGTGTTTGCCGTATTCTTTGCCAGCTACGCCTTCACCCGGGCCAACCATGTGGAGCTGTTCAATGAATGGCAGCAGCACCTGAACCGCAATTATGCCCTGATCAACACCCTGGCCCTGATCACCAGCAGCTACTTCGTGGTGCGCGCCATTGCGGCGATACGCGAAGGGTTTCGTTCCACCAGTCTGCGCTGGTTGCTGGCCGCCATCGCCATGGGTGGCGTGTTCCTTGTGGTCAAGTCGATGGAGTATGCCGAGCATTACAGCCAGGGCATCAACCTGCGCACCAACCTGTTCTTCATGTTCTATTTTTCGCTGACCTTCTTCCATTTCATGCATGTATTGATGGGCATGGTGATCCTCGGCGTCAACGCCTCGATCCTGTCTCGGGGTGGCTACAGCCCGGAGAATCACCGGGGCATGGAAACCGGAGGCAGCTACTGGCATATGGTGGATATCGTGTGGCTGATCCTGTTTCCGCTGGTCTACGTGATGAGGTGAGCATGAGCGTGAAATCCGAATCCATGATCCGCCCCTGCACCTGGATCTACCTGCTGCTGATGCTGCTGACCCTGTTCACCTGGCTGGTCGGCGTGACCGGTCAGAGCGGGTTTGGCATCTCGATGCTGGTGCTCGGCCTTTCCCTGCTCAAGGGCTTCCTGATCGGCGACTACTACATGGGGCTGAGACGGGTGACTTCGCCCTGGCGCTGGGTTATCGTGCTGTGGCTGCTTCTGCCGGGCAGCCTGATCGGCCTGGCCTTCTATATTTCCTCCTAGAGATAGACATGGACACGCAAACCCAGCCTCAAGCCTCCGCCGCCGGCGAACTGCCTTTCTACAAGCCCCAGGGCAACGAGGTGGAGCTGTTCGAGTATGCCTGGCGCAATCGCCTGCCGGTGCTGATCAAGGGGCCGACCGGCTGCGGCAAGACTCGTTTTATCCAGTATATGGCGGCGCGCCTGGCGCAGAACCTCTACACCGTGGCCTGCCATGACGATCTCACCGCTGCCGATCTGGTTGGGCGGCACCTGATCGGTTCCGAGGGCACCTTCTGGAACGACGGACCGCTGACCCGAGCGGTGCGCGAAGGGGCGATCTGCTATCTCGACGAGGTGGTCGAGGCGCGCAAGGACACCACCGTGGTGTTGCACCCGCTGACCGATGATCGGCGCATCCTGCCGCTGGAACGTACCGGTGAAACCCTTCATGCGCCGGATTCCTTCATGTTGGTGGTCTCCTACAACCCGGGCTACCAGAACCTGCTCAAGGGCATGAAGCCATCCACACGCCAGCGATTCGTCGCCATGAGTTTCGATTTCCCCCCACCGGAGCTGGAACGGGAGATCCTTGTCGGCGAGACCGGCATCGACGAGGCCCTGGCCGAGAGCCTGGTGCGACTGGCGCAATCCCTGCGCGCGCTGAAGGATCACGACCTGGAGGAAGCGGCTTCAACCCGTTTGCTGGTCTACGCGGCGACCCTGATCAAGGACGGGTTTCCGCTGCTCGAGGCCTGCCGGGCGGCCCTCGTCGAGCCGTTGACCGACGACGACGAGACCATCGAAGCACTGATGGAGGTGGTTCATGCCTGTTTCCCTGAAGACTGAAGACCCGGCCGATACCCGCCTGGCGGTCATCGCCGAGGCCCTGTATCTGGCCAACCTGCTGCTGATTCCCGGGCTGGGCTTTCTGATCCTGCTCGGCCTGTACTGGAAGCGCCACGCCGGGGCCGGACCGGTGGGCCGCTGTCATCTCGAACAGACGGTGACCGCGAGCTTGTGGGGCGGTTTCCTGCTGGTGGTCATCAATGGCTTGATCATCCTGCTCGGCGGCTATGACGGCGCCTGGACCTGGCTTATCGTCATCCTCTATTTCACGATGGTGCACTCCACCTTCATCCTGCTCGGCATGATCGGCCTGATCAAGGCGATGGCGGGGCAATGCTGGAAATACCCCCTGGTCGGTCATCGTCTACCCGTAGAGGCATGAAAACCCGCCTGCAGCATCGGCGCCGGATTACGCAGACCGCGTTCTTCCTGCTGTTCCTGCTGGCGCCGGTGTTCGATCTGTTCCGCTACGATCTGGTGGCAGGGCATTTCTGGCTGTTTGGTCAACCCTGGACGCTGGGTCTGGATGCCTTTCAGCGAGGCGAGATCGGTGGTGGTGAGGCGGCCCTGCGGCTGCTGCTGCGCGGCTTCCTGCCGCTTGCCCTGATCGCCGGCGCCTTCATCTACACGGCCTGGCGCTGGGGCCGCCTGTACTGCGGATGGCTGTGCCCCCATTACTCGGTGCTGGAAACCATCAATCGCCTGATGCTGCGCGCCAGCGGCAAGCCCAGCATCTGGGAGCGCAGGAAACTGCCCGCCAGACAGCCGGATGGCCGTTCCCTGCGACCCCGGGCCGGTTACTGGATTCCGACGGCGCTGGCCATTATCGGTTTCTCCTTCGTATGGGCCGTGGTGCTGCTGACCTACCTGCTGCCGCCAGCCGAAGTCTACGACAACCTGATCCACGGCGAGCTGACGCGCAATCAGTTCGTTTTCATCACCGCCGCAACCCTGGCCTTCAGCATCGAGTTCACCCTGGCGCGGCATTTCTTCTGTCGCTACGGTTGCGCCGTGGGTTTCTTCCAGAGTCTGGCCTGGATGGCCAACCGCAAGGCCATGGTCGTGGCCTTCGACCGCGATCGAGCCAGCCTCTGCAAGTCCTGCAACAATGCCTGCGACAATGCCTGCCCGATGCGACTCAAGCCCCGCGACAAGAAACGCCGCATGTTTGCCTGCACCCAGTGCGGTGAATGCATTTCGGCCTGTAGCCTGCAGCAGGGCGACGAGCGCCAGTCGCTGATCGTCTGGGTGCAGGGCGTCGATGCCCTGAAACAGTCGGAGCCGCCGGTGGGCATTCCCCTCGGCAGCAAGCTGGAGCGCTGAGATGGAAGAAAAGGTAGGCGAGCTCTGGCACCGGTTCATCACTCGCGCGGCGGATACGCGGCATCTCGACGCGGCCGTTCGGCTGAAGGACATCCGTTCTTCGCTGTCGGTGTTCTTTCGCGCCCTGGGCGGCGACGGTGGCCTGCAGATCGAGGTGGTGGACAGCATCACGATGAAGCTGCGCAAGAACTGGCTGCAACGCATTGCCGGCATCGGCGATCAGGTGGAACTGGCGTGGCGGGATCACAATGCCCTGAAACTGCCGGCCCTTATCGCCTGGTTCGACGAGGCGGCGCTGAACCGGGATCTTTATTACTGGCTGGCGGCCATGGCCGCGACGGAACCACGGGTATCCCGACGACTCGCTTCCAACTGGCTGGCGCGCAACCAGTTGACCGTACTGCTGACCCTGCAGCAATACCCGGGCCTGATCGGGCGCTACACGCGTCTGGTTCAGGCCCACCTGCAACAGCGACCCGACCCGGCTAGCCTGAGCGGGGAAGAGTCCGAAGCCGAGCGCCGGGTACGTCAGGCGCTGTGCGAGCCCGGCTCGGTACAGACATTGCCCAGGGGGCGCCATGATCCGGCGCCGGTACCGCTGTGGCTTAACCCGGAACAGTACACGGCCCAGGCCGTGCAACGCGATGATCCGGAGCAGCAGGAAAGGGAAGATGGCGAGAGCCGCGAGCTGGAAGACATCGGCCGGCGCAAGGCCGAGCAGACCGACGAGCCCGAAGGCGACCGCGGCCTGATCACCATTCGCATGGAGAATATCTTCACCTGGGGCGAGTTCATCAACCTCGATCGCGGCAGCGAGGACGAGGAAGACATGGACAAGGCGGAGGCCGTGGCGCGGGAACTGGATACCC
>WGBK01000028.1 GCA_015494335.1 Gammaproteobacteria bacterium
ACCTGTTCTTCCATGCCGCCCTGGCCAGTCGCGAGGAGAACCACGACCCGATCGAGCTGCCGATCTTCGAGATCGTCGACAAGCACAACCTGCGGGAGCGCCTGAGCCACTGGAAGACGGTCAGGTTCACGCCCTTCGACCCGGTCAGCAAGCGTACCGAGGCGCTGGTGGAGAACGAGCGGGGCCAGCGTCATGTGGTCACCAAGGGCGCGCCCCAGGTGGTGATCGAGCTGTGCGACGAACAGGGCTTCGACAAGGCCGCGGCCTACCGGCAGGTGGATGCCTTTGCCGAGAAGGGCTTCCGCACCCTGGCCGTAGCCTGGCGCGAGGAGGCCGAGGCTCTGTTTCACTTCGTCGGCCTGATTCCGCTGTTCGACCCGCCGCGCGAGGATTCCCGCGAGGCCATTGCCCTGACCCGCGAGCAGGGCGTCGAAACCAAGATGATCACCGGCGACAACATCGCCGTGGCGCGCTATATCGCGCGCCTGCTGGATATCGGAGACCGCATCGAGGATGTGCGGGAGCTCAAGGGCGAGGGCATCGACGAATACCTGATGCTCACCGACATCATCACCCGCGCCCTGCTGCCGAAGCTGAAGCCGGAACTGAGCGAGGAGCAGGTCCGCGCCCAGGCCCGCCAGGTGGTCAACGAGGTGCGCAAGGAGTTGTCCGGCCGCAAGTTCAGCCAGGCCAGCCTGCGCCGTCACGAATCGGAGATCATCCAGCAGATCGAGGCCGCCAACGGCTTTGCCCAGGTCTATCCGGAAGACAAGTATTTCATCGTCGACGAGCTGCAGAAGGCCGGGCACATCGTCGGCATGACCGGCGACGGCGTCAACGATGCGCCGGCTCTGAAGAAGGCCGACGCCGGCATTGCCGTCAGCGGCGCTACCGATGCCGCGCGTTCCGCCGCCGATATCGTGCTGATGGCGCCGGGCCTGGCCGTCATCGTCGATGCGATCCGCCAGGCGCGCATCACCTTCGAGCGCATGCAGAGCTACACTGTGTTCCGCATCGCCGAGACCATTCGCATCATCATATTCATGAGCCTGGCCATCGGCGTGTTCCAGTTCTATCCGGTGACTGCGGTGATGATTATCGTGCTGGCCCTGCTCAACGATATACCGATTCTGGCCATAGCCTACGACAACACGCGGGTGCGCAAGCATCCGGTGCGCTGGGACATGCACGAAGTGCTGGTGATGGCCAGCTGGCTCGGTATCGCCGGCGTGCTGTCGTCCTTCCTGCTGTTCTGGTACCTGATGGCCTACAAGCACTATGACCTCGCCTTTGTACAGTCCCTGTTCTTCGTCAAGCTGGTGGTGGCCGGCCACGGTACCATCTACAACACCCGTATCGGCGACTGGTTCTTCAAGCGGCCCTGGCCTTCCTGGACCTTGTTTCTCGCTACCTTTTCCAGCCGGGTCATAGGCACCATCATTGCCGTTTACGGCTTCGGGCTGATGGAACCCATCGGTTGGGTCTGGGCAGGCTGGATGTGGGCCTATGCCCTGAGCTGGTTCGTGTTCAACGATGTAGTCAAGGTGCTTGTGCTGCGTTACTACCGCAAGGTCAAGCACGACTACGCCCTGTAAGGGCTAGGGATGAAATCGATCAATCGCAATATCTGGTATCTGGGCTGGGTCAGTTTCTGGACCGACCTGGCCTCGTCGATCACCACCACGCTGTTGCCGCTGTTCGTGGTCTACATCCTCGACGAGGGCGTTGACAAGCTGGGTATCATCATCGCCGTGGCGACCTTCGTTTCCTATGCCTTCCGCATCCTGTTCGGCTATGTCAGCCAGCGCTATGCGCTGGTCAAGCCGCTGGTGGTGGCCGGATACCTGGTATCTGCCCTCACCAAGCCCATGCTGGCGCTGGTCCACGGTTACGGCGGCGTGGCCCTGGTGCGCGCGGTGGAGCGCATGGGCAAGGCCGTGCGCAGCGCGCCCAAGGATGCGCTGATCAGCGCCTACAGCGAGAAGAATAAGGCGGGGCGGACCTTCGGTTTCCACAAGACCCTGGATATCGCCGGAGAACTGGCCGGGGCCGGTCTGGTATCCCTGTTGCTCCTGTTTTTCGTGCTCGACGACCGGAGCATTCGCTGGATCTTCGCCGGCACCCTGCTGCCGGGGCTGGTGGGGCTGTACCTGCTGATCCGCAAGGTGAAGGATGTGCCGCAACCCCGGCTTGCTTCCGGCGCAGATGACGGAAAGCCCGGGCGCGTCTGGGACCCCCGGGATCGCGCCCTGCTGCCGATGCTGCTGGTGTATTTCCTCGCGGTGCTGTTCATGCTCAGCGATCAGTACCTGATCGTGCGCGCCAAGGAGACGGGTTTTGCCGACGCGGTGATCCCATTGCTGGTCATGGTCTCCACCCTGACCCAGACCCTGACCAGCTACTACAGCGGCGTGTTGCGCGATCGTATCGGCAGCCAGCGGCTGTTGCTGTACGCGCTGCTGGCGGCCATCGGTTCCGTGTTCCTGTTGCGCATCGGCTGGATCTGGCCGGGCTTCGTGCTGTTCGGCCTGTTTACCGTGGTGTCGCTGAACGCGATGCGGGCCTATATCGCCGAGCAGGCGCGGAGCACCGCTTTCGTGTTTGGCCTGTTCTATGGCGGTGTGGCCCTGTTCGGCGCTCTGGGCGCCCTGATCATGGGGCAGATCTGGGAACGCTGGGACTTCGATACCGTGGCCCAGGTTTCGCTGGCCGGGCTGGTGCTGCTGAGCCTCTATCTGGCGGCCCGCTGTTCTCGCTGCGAGCCGGGAGGCTGAGCTTCAGGGGCTTCGTTCCTGGGCCAGCATGCGGCCCGAGCGGGCATCGACCCAGACACGCTGGCCGGGCAGCTCGATGCGCCAGGCCAGAAGCGGTTCCGAGGCCCCGTCTTCCCCGGTCTCGAAACGGATCACCAGCTGGCCCTGCGCCTCGGCATTGGGCAGGCTGCTGACATAGATGCGGGCCAGCTCCTCGGCCGAAACCTGGTCGATGGTCGGTCGTGTATCGAAGTCGGCGGGCAGCTCGTGCAGCCGGCCTTCCATCGATTCCACCCGGCCGGCCACCACGGCCATGTGCAGGGGCGTGGCCTCGATCGGCAGGTTGCCCAGCACTTCGTGCAATACCGCTTGCTGGCGATCTCCCGGCTCGAACAGCACTTCGTTGATGCGTATGCCGTGGGGGGCGTCCGGGGCCAGTTTCAGGTATTCCCTCGCGATTCGTTCCAGACGCCGGCGCTGGAGTTCCAGTTTGTCCGCGTTGAGGTGCCCCTGTGTCAGGTTGTCGGGCTGGGCCTTGTCGAGCTGCAGGCGATCCGACGGTAGTTCCGGTGCCGCGCTGTACCTCACCTCGGGCAGCCGGGCTGGCTCGACGATGCAGGCCGAAAGCAGCAGGGCGGGCAAAATGCCGCCAATCTTGAGAATCCGCTTCATGTCCCCATTCTAACGCTATCGCTTGATTCAGCGCATCGCGAATCACCGCGATTGGCGTTAGCATCAAACCACATGCGGACCGACAGGAGAGCGCCATGAACCCCGAACAAGCCATGCAGCAGACCATTCAGGATATTGTCGATGAACGTCGTGGCATCCTGGCTGCCGACGAATCCACCGGAACCATCAAGAAGCGCTTCGATGCCATCGGCGTCGAATCCATGCCGGAAACCCGTCGCGCCTGGCGCTCGCTGCTGGTATCGACGCCGGGGTTGGGTGAGTACATCAGTGGCATTATCCTGTTC
>WGBK01000029.1 GCA_015494335.1 Gammaproteobacteria bacterium
CGTTTATTCCCCTTGCACCGTTACGGTAATCGAGCGTCGGTGCCCGATCGCCCGGTGCTCCCAGACGAAGATGCCCTGCCAGGTTCCGAGGGCGAGCCGACCCTGGGTCACGGGCACCGTCAGGTCGTTGCCGGTGAGCACGCTGCGGATGTGCGCCGACATGTCGTCGGGGCCTTCCAGGTCGTGCTGATAACCGGGGTCGCCGTCGATGACCGTCTTCTGCATGAAGTACTCGAGATCGCGCCGCACCGAGGGATCGGCGTTCTCGGTGATCATCAGCGAAGCGCTGGTGTGCTGCAGGAACACATGGCACAGACCCGTGCCAATGCCCGATTCGCGTGCCAAGGCCTCGACCTCGCCGGAGATGTCACGGCTGGAACGGGGACGCGTTTCGATGTGGAACTGTCGCTGCAGCAGCATGGGGCTCTCCGGGCGTAACGGCGGAACTATGCCGCGAAGCCGGCGCAGCGGCCATATCCCATCGGGGAAGGGCTCAAGAAAGGCCGTCAGCGGCCGATCAGGCGAACGGTCTGCTCCGGATCGGGACGCGCGGCGGGGTCGAGCACGGTGATCCTGGCCTCGGGCAGCAGGTGCGGGTAGTCCAGGGTGTAGTGCAGGCCGCGGCTTTCGTGGCGCGCCATGGCTGAGCGGATGATCAGTTCCGCCACTGCCACCAGGTTGCGCAGTTCCAGCAGGTCGGCGGTGACGCGGAAGTTGCCGTAGTAGTCGTTGATCTCGGACTTCAGCAGTTCGCAACGGTGCAGCGCCCGTTCCAGCCGCTTGTTGGTGCGTACGATGCCGACATAGTCCCACATGAAGCGGCGCAGCTCGTCCCAGTTGTGAGCCACCACCACTTCCTCGTCGGAATCGGTGACCTGGGATTCGTCCCAGGCGGCGATGCGCCCGGGCATCGGGGTGTCGGCAATGGTCTGTTCGATGTGGCGTGCAGCGGCATGGCCGAAGGCGAGGCATTCCAGCAGCGAATTGCTGGCCATGCGGTTGGCGCCGTGGAGGCCGGAATAGGAAACCTCGCCGATGGCGTAGAGGTTTTCGATGTCGGTGCAGCCGTGGGCGTCGATCATTACGCCGCCGCAGGTGTAGTGGGCGGCCGGCACCACCGGGATCGGTTCGCGGGTGATGTCGATGTCGTATTGCAGGCAGCGCTCGTAGATGGTTGGAAAGTGCGACTTGATAAAGGCGCGGCTCTTGTGGCTGATGTCGAGATAGACGCAGTCGATGCCCAGGCGCTTCATCTCGTGGTCGATGGCACGCGCCACGATGTCGCGCGGCGCCAGCTCGGCGCGTTCGTCGAAGCGCGGCATGAAGCGCTTGCCGTCGGGCAGCTTGAGCTTGGCCCCCTCGCCGCGTAACGCCTCGGAGATGAGGAAGGACTTGGCCTCGGGGTGGTAGAGGCAGGTCGGGTGAAACTGCATGAATTCCATGTTGGCGACGCGGCAGCCGGCGCGCCAGGCCATGGCGATGCCGTCACCGGTGGAACCGTCGGGATTCGAGGTATACAGGTAGACCTTGCTGGCGCCGCCGGTGGCGAGGGCGATCTTGCGACCCTTGAATACGCTGACGCGATGACTCTCGCGGTTGTAGGCATAGAGGCCGATGCAGCGCCCGTTTTCGGTGATCAGGTCGATTGCCACTTCCTGTTCGAAACGGTCGATGTTGCTGCGCTCGGCGACATGGGCGAGCAGGGTGTTCTGCAGCGCCTTGCCGGTGGCGTCGGCAGCATGGGCCACGCGTCGTCGGCTGTGGCCGCCTTCGCGCGTCAGATGATAGCCGCCGGCGCTCTCGTCGGCATCGCGGGTGAAGGGCATACCGAGGCCGGACAGCCATTCGATCATCGCCGGGCCGGTCTCGGCGACCTGGCGCACGATCTTCTCGTCGCACAGGCCGGCGCCGGCATCGAGGGTATCCTCGACATGCAGCTCGATGCTGTCGTTGCTCTCGAGTACCGCCGAGACGCCGCCCTGGGCATAGTAGGTCGAGCTCTGGTCATGCGGGCTCTTGGCCAGCAGGGCAATCGACAGCTGTTCGGGCAGCTGCAGGGCCAGGGTCATGCCGGCTGCGCCGCCGCCGACGATGATGACATCGTATTGATAGCGTTTGCTCATGGAGATGGTGATCGACTTGATTTCGCCTGTAATGCCGGCATTTTACGCTGCAGGGGCGCGCAAGAGGAATTTTTTGCGGGACGCCGAGAATCTTTTGTTATATTGCCGGTCAGATGACTCGCCGCAGGGAGGGAGCGGGGCTGGCACGGCGATTCGCTTCTACAGCGGTCGACGGCATTCAATAACAAATTGTCACACACACGGGTTTTTGCATGGGGTCGGAAGAACTGGACAGCGAACTGGTACGGCGCGCGCA
>WGBK01000030.1 GCA_015494335.1 Gammaproteobacteria bacterium
GGTACTTTTTTCCGACGATTTCTATGGCCAGTGCCGGCGCATTCTCAAGCCGGGCGGGGTGATGGCGACGCAGAACGGCGTGCCCTTCTTCCAGATCGACGAGGTCCGGCAGACGCGCGAGCGCATGGGACGGCACTTCGCCGATCAGGGCTTCTACTCCGCCGCGGTGCCGACCTACTACGGCGGCATCATGACCTTTGGCTGGGGCAGTGATGATCCTGAACTGCGCCGGGTGGATCGCGAAACCCTGGCGGCTCGCCTGGCGGCCTCGGGCATCGAAACCCGGTACTACACGCCGGACATCCATCTCGCCAGCTTCGCCTTGCCGAAATACCTGCTCGACGCGCTCGAGGAACCGGCCGCGGACGCGGCGCAATGAAATCCGAGGCGGACTACCGCCCCGGTCCGCGGCCGATCACCTGCGGCGGCAGAGACGAGGAGCGCGAGTTTTACGAATCGCTGGTGGCCCGCCACGGCTCGCCGCTGCTGCTGCTGAGCCGCTCGCGACTGGCGCGGCAATATCGCGCCCTGCAGGATTATCTGCCGGGCGTTTCCCTGTATTACGCGATCAAGGCCTTTCCCCATCCCGCGGTGATCGAGACCCTGGCCGGACTCGGCTGTCATTTCGATGTCGCCTCGGAAGGCGAGATCGATCTGCTGCGCCCGTTCCGCATCAGTGGCCGCAAGACCATTCATACCCATCCGGTGAAGAAGCCCGAGCACATCAAGGCAGCCCTGCGCGGCGGCTCGACCACCTTTGTCGTCGACAACCTCGACGAAATGAAGAAACTGCTGCCGTTCCGCCACCGGGTGGGGCTGCTGCTGCGCGTCGGCTTTCGCAGCGACAGCGCGGCGGTGGACCTGTCGCGCAAGTTCGGCTGCGCGCCGGAACAGGTGGAGGAACTGGTGCTGCAGGCGCGGGATCTCGGTATCCATGTGCGGGGCCTGTCCTTCCATGTCGGTTCGCAGAGCCTCAGCCCGCAGACCCATGTCGAGGCGATCGAGCATTGCGGCCGGCTCATCGAAAGCATCAATCGTCAGGTGTCGAACCCGCTCAGTGTGCTCGATATCGGCGGCGGGTTTCCGGTGGATTACGCTCAGGAGGGGCTGGATCATTCGGTCTGGTTCCGCCCCCTGCGCGAGGCCCTGGCCGGCCTGCCGGAAGATGTGCAGATCATCGCCGAGCCGGGCCGCTTTCTGGTGGCGCCGGCGGTGACCTCGGTCAGCACCGTCAGCGGCAAGGCGCGGCGCGGCGACTACCAGTGGTACTACCTCGACGATGGCGTCTATGGCTCCTATTCGGGGCAGTTGTTCGATCACATGCTGTACCCCTTGCAGGTTTTCCGCGATGGCGAGCAGCGCAAGCCTTCGATACTGGCCGGCCCCACCTGCGACAGCATCGATATCGTCGCCGAGGATGTGTTGCTGCCGGAACTGGAGGAGGGTGACCTGGTCATCGGCCACATGATGGGCGCCTACACCGCGGCCACCTCGACCCGTTTCAATTCCATCAACGCCGCGCGTATCGTCGTCGTGGATTGATAGCCGCGCTTGAAGCCGGGCCCCGGCGGCCCTATGCTGGTTTTCGGTTCTTGCCGCGGATGTTTCGATGAATTCCCCCGACTTCCTGCTGATGCTGTTGGCGATCCTGCTGACGGCCCGCGTCTTCGCCGAGCTGGCGCTGCGCATGAAAGCACCTTCGGTGATCGGCGAGTTGCTGGCCGGCGTGGCGCTGGGGCCAAGCCTGATGGGCTGGATCGAACCCAACGAGGTCCTCCGACTGCTGGCCGAGATCGGCATCATCCTGCTGTTGTTCGAGGTGGGGCTGGAAACCGATATCCGCCGTCTGGCAACTGCCGGCCGCAAATCGATAGTGGTGGCCTTTGGCGGCTTCATCGCGCCCTTCCTGTTCGGTTCGGCGCTGGCCTACTGGGGTTTCGATCTTTCGTTGCTGGTTTCCCTGTTCGTCGGCGGTACGCTGACGGCTACCAGCATCGGCATCACCGTGCGCGTGCTCACCGATCTGCGTCGGCAGAACAGCGAGGAAGGCCAGGTGGTGCTCGGTGCGGCGGTGCTCGATGATGTGCTCGGCGTGATCCTGCTGGCTCTGTTGTACGAGTTCTCCACCCGTGGCGGCATCAGCCTGGTCAACACCGGCAAGGTGCTGCTGTTCATCCTCGCCTTTTTCGTGTTCGCGCCCCTGGCGGCCAAGCTGCTGTCGTTGCTGATCCAGCGTTTTGACCGCCGCACCGAGCACCACCTGGCCTTCCTCGCTGTTCTGCCGACGCAGATCGGTGAGCACGCGCACGGTGATGCCGATGCTGGTCGCCGTCAGCGTACCGCCGACGAACAGGGAAACCAGCAACGAAAGATCGAAACCCCAGTAGGCCAGCGCCGAACCGAACAGGAAGGGCGCGATGAAGCCGCCAAAGGCCACC
>WGBK01000031.1 GCA_015494335.1 Gammaproteobacteria bacterium
AGAGTGTCCTGCGGCTGGACAATGAGGGTATGCGGCAGCGGATTGTCGTCGAGATAGTCGAGACTGTCGCCGAGGCCGGAGCTTTCGCGGAATTCCTGCAATGCCTGGTCGCGGGTGATCAGACGGCTTTCGGCGATATCCTCGCGCTGTTGCAGGCGGCGGTTCAGTTCCTCGGCCGAGCGCTGGCTGGCATCCTGCTTCAGGAACAGGGAGATGCGGGTGGTGGAGCGCAGGTCGACCGACAGGTTCTCGATGTTCTTCATGAACAGGTAGAAACCGGCCGGCAGGGTCAAGGTGATGGCGATCACGGCGATGGTCATCAGGGTCGAGGCCGGCGCGCGGTAGAGCTTGCCGAGGCTGAACACCATCGACTGAGCGTGATGCCCGAGCCAGGCGCTGAGGCGCTGCAGCAGGCCGGGGCGGGCGGGCTGGTGCTTATCCGCCATCGAAGTCCCCGAAATCGTTGTGTATGAGCTGGCCGCGATTGAGGGTGATGACCGGCTTGCCTAGCTCCTCGATCAGGCCGAGGTCGTGGCTGGCCACCAGCACGGTGACGCCCACCTGGTGGAAATCGACGAAGATCTGCATGATCTCGCGCGACAGGATCGGGTCCAGGTTGCCGGTGGGCTCGTCGGCGAGCAGCAGCATCGGCTTGTGCACCACTGCGCGCGCGATACCGACACGTTGCTGCTCGCCGCCGGAAAGCGTGATCGGCATCGCCTTTTCCTTGCTCAGCAGGCCTACCTTGTCGAGGGCGGCACGGGTACGGCGGGCGATCTCGTTGCGCGGGTAGCCGAGGATGATCAGCGGCATCGCGACATTGTCGAACACCGGGCGGTCGAACAGCAGTTGGTGATCCTGGAAGATGATGCCGATGTGGCGGCGGATATAGGGGATGCGCTTGCGCGGCATCGTGCCGAGGTTGATCTGGTTGAGGATGGCCTGGCCGCGGGTCGGTTTCTCGATCAGCGAAACGATCTTCAGCAGGGTACTCTTGCCGGCGCCGGAATGACCGGTGAGAAAGGCCATCTCGCCTCGCGGCAGGTGCAGGCTGACATTCGACAGCGCCTCGAATCCGCCGGGGTAGCGCTTGGTCACATGGTGAAACTGGATCATCGGCGGTGGATTATTCGCTGTCGTCGTGCTCGAGCAGGGCATCGACGAAGGCCCGGGCATCGAACTTGCGCAGATCGTCGGCGCTCTCTCCGACACCGATGTAGCGAATCGGCAGGCCGATCTGCTTGGCGATGGTGAACACGATGCCGCCCTTGGCGGTGCCGTCGAGCTTGGTCAGCACGATGCCGGTGACGCCCAGGGACTGGTTGAAGCTCCTGGCCTGGGCGAGGGCGTTCTGGCCGGTGCCGGCGTCGAGCACCAGCAGCACTTCCTCGGGGGCGTCGGGATCGATCTTCTTCATCACCCGCTGGATCTTCTCCAGCTCGTTCATCAGGTTGTCCTGGGTGTGCAGGCGACCGGCGGTGTCGGCGATCAGTATGTCGATGCCGCGGGACCGGGCCGCCTGCAGGGCGTCGAAGATCACCGAGGCCGAATCGGCGCCGCTGCCCTGGGCGATCACCGGAACATCCAGGCGCTGCCCCCAGGACTGCAGCTGCTCCACCGCGGCGGCGCGGAAGGTGTCGCCGGCGGCCAGCATCACGCTGTGTCCCTGCTGGCGGAATTTCTGCGCCAGCTTGCCGATGGTGGTGGTCTTGCCGGCGCCGTTGATGCCGCACATCAGGATCACGAAGGGCCGGTTGCGCTCGTCGATGACGAGAGGCTGCTGCACCGGCTCGAGGATTTCCACCATCGCATCCTTCAGCGCCTGGTAGACATCGGCGTCGGGATTGCGGCGCACGGCCTGCTGCAGGCGGTCGATGATCTGGGTGGTGGCCTCGATGCCGACATCGGCCATCAGCAGCTGGTCTTCGAGTTCTTCCAGCAGTTCGTCGTCGATACGGCGACCGCCGGCGAACAGGCGCGAGATCCCGGAGGTGAGTCCGGACCGGGTCTTGGCCAGCCGCGACTTGAGGCTGGCCAGCAGGCCCTTCTTCGGCCGCTCTGCGGGCTGTACTTCCGAGGCATCGGAGGGAGTTTGCGATGGCTTGTTTTTCCTGAAACCGAACATGTCTGAAACCGATGAAGGAATGGCGTGTCATATGCTGCTCAATCGGGTTATGCTAGCAAATTCCGCAAGCCCTGTCGGTTAAACCTTTCTACCCGGGAGAGAATCTTCATGCCCCGTATCCTGTTGTTTACACTGGCCCTGCTGCTGGTGCCTCCGTTGCAGGCCGGCTCGGATCGCAGTATTGCCGACTCCACCTTCGAGAAGGTGCTTTCCAACGGCCTCAAGATCATCGTGCGCGAGGATCATCGTGCCCCGGTGGTGGTGTCCCAGGTGTGGTATCGCATTGGGTCCAACTACGAACACGACGGCATCACCGGCGTTTCCCATACCCTCGAACACATGATGTTCAAGGGTACCAAGAGTCTCAAGCCCGGCGAGTTCTCCGAGATCATCGCCGCCAACGGGGGCAGCGAGAATGCCTTCACCTCGAAGGATTTCACCGCCTACTTCCAGCGCATCGCCAGCGACCGGCTGGAGATCTGCCTCAAGCTCGAGGCGGATCGCATGCGCAATGTCGTGTTCCTGCCCGAGGAGTTTCGCAAGGAGGTCGAGGTGGTCAAGGAAGAGCGTCGCTGGCGTGTCGACAACAAGCCCAAGTCGAAGCTGTGGGAGCAGTTCAACGCCACCGCCTTCATGACCAGCCCGCAGCGCATCCCGACCATCGGCTGGCGTTCCGATCTTGACGAGTTGACCGTGGATGATGCCGAGGCCTGGTATCGCATGTGGTATGCGCCGAACAATGCCACCCTGGTAGTGGTCGGTGATGTTCAGGCCGAGCAGGTGTTCAAGTTGGCGGAGAAGTATTTCGGTCCACTCAAGCCGTCGAAGATCAAGCCGCCGAAAACGCGCAGCGAAATCGCCCAGGAAGGCGAGCGCCGCATGGAACTCTACGGCCAGACCGCCACGCCCTACCTGGTGATGGGCTACAAGGTACCGTCTCTGAAAACCGATCTCTCCAACCGCAAGGATGCCTTTGCGCTGGATGTGCTAGGTGCCCTGCTTGATGGCGGCAACAGCGCACGCATTTCCCGCAATATCCTACGCGGCAAGGAACTGGCTGTGGAAGCCGGCGCCTCCTACGATGCCTTCAGCCGCCTCGACGAGCTGTTCGTACTGGCCGGCACGCCGAGCAAGGGCGTGACTCCCGAGCGGTTGCAGCAGGCCCTGATCGACGAGCTCGAGGATCTGAAGAAGAACCCCGTGCCGCAACAGGAACTGGACCGGGTCAAGGCCCAGGTCATCGCCAGCAAGGTGTTCGACCAGGATTCCTCCTTCAACATGGGCATGCAGATCGGCATGCTCGACAGCATGGGGTACGACTGGCGGTTGCTCGATGATTATGTCGAGGAAATCCGCGCGATCACGCCCGAGGATGTACAACGGGTGGCGCGGAAGTATTTCCTGCCACAGCAGTTGACCACGGCAGTCCTCTGGCCCGAGAAGGCAGAGACCACCGAGACGACCGAACAACTGGCGGAGGTGAAGAAATGATGCGTTCCCTGCTGATCCGTGTGTTGCCCTGGCTGCTGTTGCTGCCCGTGGGCGCGCAGGCGATGACGATCCAGACCTGGAGCACCGACAATGGCGTGCGGGTACTGTTCGTCGAGGCCCATGAGCTGCCGATCGTCGATGCACGGCTGGTGTTCAAGGCAGGCAGTGCCCGTGACGGCGAACTGCACGGCATCTCCAGCCTGCTCAACGGGTTGCTGGTCGAGGGCAGTGGCGAGCTGTCCGCCGAGGATATCGCCCTGGGCTTCGAGTCCACCGGCGCCGAGTTGGGCAAGGGCTCCCTGCGCGACATGGCCTGGTTGAGCCTGCGCAGCCTGTCGGAACTGCGCGATCGTACTGCCGACCTGTTTGCCCGTGTGGTCGGTCAGCCCTCCTTTCCGCAGGATGCCATCGAACGGGATCGCAAGGCAATGCTGTCCGCGCTGGCACAACGGAGCAAGGACATCGGCTCGGTGAGCAGCGACGCCTTCTTTGCCGCCCTCTACCCGGAGCATCCCTATGAAATCGGGCCTCATGGTCGCGAGGCCGACCTGAAGCGGATCACCCGCTCCGATCTGCAGGCCTTTCATCAGCGCTACTATGTCGCCAACAATGCCACACTGGCCCTGGTGGGCGATTTGACGCCGGAACAGGCCCGCGACTATGCCAACCGCCTGACCCGCTATCTCGAGCCCGGGCTCGAGGCCGAGCCGTTGCCGCCGGCCGCAACGCCGGACCGGGCGCAGACGCTGTTCCTGCCCTTCAAGACCACCCAGACCCATGTCACCCAGGGCCTGCCGGTGCTGACGCGCAAGGATCCCGACTATTTTCCGCTGTATGTCGGCAACCATGTGCTGGGCGGCAGCGGTTTCAGTTCGCGGCTGATGCAGACCATTCGCGAGGATCGGGGGCTGGTGTACAGCGTGTACAGCTATTTCATGCCGATGGAAAGCAACGGACCCTTCGAGATGGCCCTGCAGACGCGCAATGACCAGGCCGCCGAAGCCGCCGATCTGATGCAGCAGCAACTGGTCGAGTTCATCGCCAAAGGGCCGACCGACAAGGAACTGGAGCATGCCAAGAAGAACATCACCGGTGGCTTCCCGCTGAAGATCGACAGTAACAAGAAGATCGTCGAATACCTGGCGGTGATCGGTTTCTACGACTTGCCGCTGGACTACCTCGACCGCTTCAACGAGCGCGTGCTGGCGGTGACGCCACAACAGATCCAGGACGCCTTCCGCCGCCGCGTACCTGTCGATCGCATGATCCGCGTCGTGGTCGGCGAGGATATCCGTCAGGGTGCCGGGAAGAAGGCGGACTGATCGCGGAAGAAGCGATCGGGCGAGGGCGCGACCGCGCAAGGCCGCCAGCCGGGTGCGCATCATCGGCGGCGCCTGGCGCGGCCGGCGCCTGGCGGTGGCCGACCGCGAGGGACTGCGGCCGACACCGGACCGGGTGCGCGAGACCCTGTTCAACTGGCTGGCGCCGGTTGTGCACGGCGCCGTGGTGCTCGACGCCTTTGCCGGTGCCGGCGCGCTGGGTTTTGAGGCGGCCTCCCGTGGCGCCGGGACCGTGACCCTGGTGGAGCGGGATCCCCGGGTTGCCGCGCTGCTGCGTTCGCAGGCTGCGGAGCTGGCGAGCACGGACTCGCTGCGTGTGGTGACTGCCGATGTGCTGACTTGGCTGCGGGAGCAGCCGCAGTCCCGCTTCGACCTGGTTTTCATCGATCCGCCCTATGCGCGGCCCGAACTGAGAACCGGGCTGCTGCAGGCCTTGATCGAGGGCGATCATCTTACGCCGGGAGTGTTGCTCTACCTGGAATGGCCGAAACGCGAGCAAGACCCCTTGACGGCCATGGAAATGGACGGCCTTTCGGCGGCTGAATTGACCTGGATTAAGCAGAAACAGGCGGGCGAGGTGGCTTTCGCTCTGGCGCGCTGGAACGCAAGCGGCTAGAATCGCCGCTCGATTCCCTGTCGCACAGGCCGATGAAGAAAGAGCGGATCGCCATCTACCCGGGCACCTTCGATCCGGTGACCTGTGGCCACACCGATGTGTGCATGCGGGCGCTGAAGGTTTTCGACCGGGTCATCATCGGTGTTGCCGACAACCCGCAGAAACGGCCCTTCTTCG
>WGBK01000032.1 GCA_015494335.1 Gammaproteobacteria bacterium
ACACCGTTTCTATGTCGACGACACGCTGCTGACCCAGGCCGCCTTGCGACAGGGAGCGGGGCTGTCCATTCTTCCCTGTTTTCTGGGCGACCCCGATCCCGAGCTAGAGCGATATGGTGAACCCAACCCCGATTGGGAACTGGGCCTGTGGATCCTGCTGCATCCCGACCTCAAGCGTACGGGTCGGGTGTTGGCATTCCGATCCTTCCTGACCGAGGCCATAGAAGCGCGCAAGGATCTGTTCGAGGGGCGCGACGTACAATCGGCCTGACGAGTCCGGAAGCCGAGAATGATTTCATGGTCGATCGGCCAGGGTTTTCAGCAAGGGGGCAAAGAGGTCGCCTTTCTGCTCGATACGCTTCGGCAGGGCTTCCAGGGTGAAATCAGTGGGTCGGAATTTGCCTTGCTTCACTTCCTCCCATTCCAGCGGTGTCGAGACGGGCGCTCCGGGCAGGGCCCGCAGGGTATAGGGGGCTGCGGTGTTGCGGCCGATGCTGTTCTGGCGGTAGTCGATGCTGACGAGCCGGCCGCTGTGTGTCTCGCGCCGGGGCAGCTGGATCAGTTTCGGGTGCCGGTCGGCCAGTTCCCGCGTCAGTTCATGCACCCAGTCGCGCAGCGCATCGAAATCCGCATACTCCTGAATCGGCACATAGACATGCAGGCCGCTGGCACCGCTGGTTTTCGGAAAACCTTCGAGACCCCGTTGTCCGAGTTCCTCGTGCAGCAGCAGGGCGGATGCGAGTACGGCGGGGAAATCCACGCGGTCGCCGGGATCCAGATCGAACACGGCCCAGTCGGGTCGGTCCAGCTGGGGCGCTCGGGATGCCCACAGGTGAAACTCGATGCTGCCGAGATTGGCCAGGTAGATCAGCCCGCCGAGGTCGTCCACCAGAGGCAAGTTAATGGAATGGGGGTGGCTGCGGGTCTGATAGGGCACCGAGCGCAGCCACGACGGCGCCGAGGCGGGAAGTTCGCGGCGGTAAAAGGACGGCCCGTGGATGCCGCGTGGGAACAGGCGCAGGGTGACCGGTCGGTCGCGGAAATAGGGCAACATCACCGGGCCGATGCGCCGGTAGTATTCGATCATGTCGATCTTGGTCCATCCGTCCTCGGGCCAGTAGGGCTTGTCCGGATGGGTAATGGCAATCGGATGGCTAGTGTCTGATTCAGAGTGGGACATGGGTAATCCGCATGGACCAGGGCTTCCATCCTCGTCCCGCTTGCCGGCCCTGTCAATCATTGCTGCGGCTGGTTTCCGCTCCCGCCAACCGGTATCCTTGGCCGACTTCATTGACCGCATGTCTGTTATGTCCAACCTGGTGATCTGGATTATCGTCGTTGCCTTCTATGCGCCTCTGCATTTCATGCTGCCGGTGGTGTTCCTGTTCATCACCGGACGGGAGAGCGAGGAACTGCGCCGGCAATTGATCCGCAGCGTGGTTCGCGACGCTTTCCTGTCGATGGTGGTGGCGGTGGCGCTGGCCGTGTTGCTGGTGCAACTGGGTTGGATCCTGCCGGCCATGCTGCTGTTGATGCTGTCGATGGCGATGCCCTTCCTGCGCATCGTCCGTTCCCGCCGTCTGCTGGCGGGGGAGGAGAGCAATGAAACACAAGTCGGCTGACCGGCGCGGGCCACGTATCGGCATTGCCCTGGGCAGCGGCTCCGCCCGCGGCTGGTCGCATATCGGCGTGCTGCGCAGGCTTGAGGAAATGGGCGTGGTGCCGGATATCGTGGCCGGTTGTTCGATCGGCGCCTTTGTCGGCGCGGCCTACGTCAACGGCCGGCTCGACGAGATCGAGGCCTGGACGCGGGCGCTGGACTGGAAGGACATCCTCGGCTTCATGGATGTAACGCTGGTGGGCGGCGGCCTGGTGCAGGGCGACCGCTTGCTGCAGTCCGCCAGGGAATTCATCGATTCCACCCACTTCGAAAAGCTGGAAAAACCCTTTGCCACGGTGGCGACCAACATGGAGACCGGGCGCGAGGTGTGGTTCCGTGAAGGGCCGTTGCTGGAAGGCGTGCGGGCTTCCTTCGCCTTGCCGGGTCTGTTCACTCCGATCAAGGTGAACGGGGAATGGCTGGTCGACGGCGGCTTGACCAACCCGGTCCCTGTCTCGCTGTGTCGGGCGATGGGTGCGGATATCGTTATCGCCGTCAATCTCAACGGCGATATCGTCGGCAAGCATCGCAACCGCCGCAAGCTCAAGCATCTGCCCGAACCGAAGGACGAGGCCAATGCAGAATTCAATTTCATGCAGCGCTTGTCGGAACAGATCCGCAGCAGCCTGAGCGAACGCAGGGACGACTGGCTCAAGAGCATACTTGGTGACGAGGAAGATCGACCGGGATTGTTCGAGGTCACGGCCAGCTCCATCAATATCATGCAGGACCGCATCACCCGCAGCCGCATGGCCGGGGATCCGCCGGAAATCCTGATCGAGCCGCGCCTGGCACACCTGGCCCTGATGGAGTTCGATCGTGCAGCCGATGCCATTGCCGAGGGCCGGGCGGCGGTGGAGCGCATGCAACCGGTGATTTCGCACTGGCTGGATCTGCCCGGACGGTGAGTCGGACGAATCCCTTCGCTATTTCTCCGGCCTTCGCGTATACTCATGCCATCTCGGCGCCCGATCGGTCAGCGCCGCAGCCCTCGCGGTTCGATTCTTCCCTGAAGATACACACCCCGAAACACCCTTTATTTTACGCCACGACCGATTCACGGCCGTACTTCCTGCAAGTGGGCTGTCGGGGCGATTTCCGGAGTTATTCCCCAGATGTCATTTGATTCACTCGGCCTTTCGGCCGAAATTCTTCGTGCTGTGTCCGAACAGGGCTACAGCGAACCCACGCCGGTTCAGAAACAGGCGATTCCGCTCATCCTCGAAGGCCGCGATCTGCTCGCCGGCGCCCAGACCGGCACCGGCAAGACGGCCGGCTTCACCCTGCCGTTGCTGCAGTTGCTGTCCCAGCGTCCGGGCAAGTCCGCGCGCAAGCCGCGAGCCCTGGTGTTGACCCCGACCCGGGAGCTGGCAGCCCAGATCGGCGAGAATGTCGAGGCCTATGGTCGCCATTTGTCACTGAAATCGACGGTGATCTTTGGCGGCGTCAAGATCAACCCGCAGATCGACCGCCTGCGTCGCGGTGTTGATATCCTGGTGGCCACGCCAGGGCGCCTGCTCGATCATGTCGGCCAGAAAACCCTGGATCTCTCGGCGGTGGAAATTCTCGTGCTCGACGAAGCCGACCGCATGCTCGACATGGGCTTCATCCACGATATCAAGAAGGTGCTCGCGCTGCTGCCGCGCAAGCGCCAGAACCTGCTGTTCTCGGCTACCTACAATTCGACCATCCGTCAGCTGGCCGACGGCCTGCTGGACAACCCGGCCCAGGTCGAGGTGGCGCAGCGCAATACCACCGCCGAGCGGGTATCGCAACGCGTTCACCCCGTGGACAAGGCGCGCAAGCGCGAACTGCTGTCCTGGCTGATCGGTGACGGGGAATGGCGACAGGTGCTGGTGTTCACCCGCACCAAGCACGGTGCCAACCGCCTGGCGGAACAACTGGGCAAGGATGGCATCAGCGCCGCGGCGATCCACGGCAACAAGAGCCAGGGCGCGCGCACCAAGGCCCTGGCCGGCTTCAAGCAGGGAGACATCCGGGTGCTGGTGGCTACCGACATCGCGGCTCGCGGTCTCGATATCGACCAGCTGCCCCATGTGGTCAACTACGAACTGCCGAATGTCCCCGAGGATTATGTGCACCGCATCGGTCGCACCGGGCGTGCCGGTCGCGAAGGTGAGGCCGTTTCCCTGGTCTGTGTCGATGAGCACAAGCTGCTGCGAGATATCGAGAAACTGTTGAAGAAACCCATTCCTTCGCAGGTCATCGAGGGTTTCGAGCCGGATCCGTCGATCCCCGCCGAACCGATCCAGATGGGTCGAGGCTCGCGCAACGGTGGGCAACGCAATGGTGGCCGCAATGGCGGCGGTCGACCGCGTCATGCTGGTCAGGCACGCGGCCAGGGCGGAAACGGATCCCGCAAAGGGGCGGGGCGAGAACGTGGTGGCAACCAACGCCGCAGCCGCGCCGCCTGACGGTCCGATCCCGGTTATCCCTTCGGGGGATGCCGGGTTTGCTGAAAGCAGACACGAAAAAGCCGGGGCCTCGCAAGAGCCCCCGGCTTTTTGCTGTCCGGGAGTGGGCAGGGATATACGGGTCAGCGACGTCGGCCGCGGCCCTTCTTTGCCTTGGGGTCTTCGAAGCGCACGCGCAGGGCCATTTCGGCGCCGGGCACGGTCTTGCCGTCGAGCGCGGCCTGGGCGGCGCGGGCTTCATGGCCTTCCATCTCGATGAAACCGAAACCCTTGCAGCGGCCGCTGAAGATGTCGGTGATGATCTTGATCGAACGTACCTTGCCGAATTCGGAAAACAGCGCGCTTACGGAGGCTTCGGTGGCGTCGGGCGACAGGTTGCTGACAAACAGCTTTTTCATGGAGAGTCCTCGGGAGGGAGACAGCCGGCGAGAATACGTCGGCAGAAAAAAAGCCCCGCAATGCGGGGCTTCTTCAGGCTTGGATCGTGTTCGACTCAGTTGGTCGGGGACACGTTGGCGGCCTGCAGACCCTTGGGTCCGTTTTCAACGTCGAAAGTGACGGCCTGACCTTCGGTCAGGGATTTGAAACCGGAGCCCTGGATAGCGGAGAAATGGACGAATACATCGTCGCCGCCATCGGTAGGGGAAATGAAGCCGAAGCCCTTGGATTCGTTAAACCACTTAACGGTGCCTGTAGTCATAATAGTAACCTTGCAATAGATAGAACATAAAACCGGAGCAGATCGAAAGGGAACAGAAGAAATCGGGAAGAGAACTACTGAGAACTTGTGAGATGCGACCGGTTGATAAACATCGGATCCTGTCCGATGCGCAGCACTATACAGTAAAATGCCGGGGCGGTGTGATTTATTTGCGACCTGTCCGGCTGCGGGTGCGGTGTCCGGAAAACAGGCAATGGGTCACATCTTCCCTGAAAAGAAAGACTTAGCCTGTCTACCTGAAAAAACAGATTAGAAATCCTCGCTAAATGGACTATATTCCAGAGTCCGGCCCATGAACCCGGCAATTCTCAAGGAGAATGCAGGGTTCATGGCAGGCTGGTGCGTTTCGGGTCCGGACCCGAAAGCGTTGGAATAAACGGGAAGGGAATCAGTGTTGATGCTTGTATCAGACAGTACCCGTATTGAGGTTTCCGCTTTGAATGTCATGCGAAAGAACGCCGGCCCCGCAGCCGCGTCGACCAACATTGCCGCCTATGAGCAGGCGCGCCGCCTGAGCGTGATGCGCCGCCGTCGACAGGTGGTCATCGTCGACGACGAGACGACCGGTCGTTCCATCCTCGAACGCGTGATTCAGCGTATCGACGAGGATCTCCAGGTCATTCCCTTCGAAACGGCCCGTGCCGCGCTGCAGTGGCTGCAGCGGCATCGCGCGGACCTGGTCATTACCGACTACCGCATGCCGGACCTCGACGGCATCGAGTTCATTCGCCGCATGCGCCAGTTCGAATGCTGTCAGAGCGTCCCGGTGATGATGATCACCGTGGTGACCGAACGCCGGGTGCGCCACGAAGCGCTGGAGGCTGGCGCCACGGCCTTTCTGACCCGCCCCATCGACCCGATCGAATGCGGTACCAGTTGCCGCAATCTGCTGAAGCTGCAGGAGCAGCAGTCGATCATCCAGGACAAGGCTGACTGGCTGGCCCGCCAGGTCGATCTGGCAACTCGACAGATCATCGCCCGGGAACACGAGACCCTGCTGCGGCTGGCGCGCGCCGGCGAGTACCGGGACGAGGAGACCGGGAACCATGTGTTCCGCATGGCGCGCTATGCCCGCCAGGTGGCCGAGGAACTGGGCCTGTCGGCCGAGGAATGCGAGGACATCGAATACTCTGCGCCGATGCACGATATCGGCAAGATCGGCATTCCCGACGAGATTCTGCTCAAGCCCGGTTCCTTTGACGAACTGCAGTGGGAGCGCATGAAGCAGCACACCGTGATCGGCCACAATATCCTCAGCAACAGCGAATCCCGCTACATGAAGATGGGCGCGGTGATTGCCCTCAACCATCATGAAAAATTCGACGGCAGCGGTTATCCAAGCGGCCTGGCCGGTGAGGAGATTCCGCTGGTTGCGCGCATCGTGGCCGTGGCCGACGTGTTCGATGCGCTGATGTCCAACCGGCCCTACAAGAAGGCCTGGCCACTGGACAAGGCCCTGCAACTGTTGCGTGACGAGTCCGGGAGTCACTTCGATCCTCAGTGCGTGGATGCCTTCTTCGCGCGCATCGACAACATCCTGGCCATTCGCGAGGAGTTGAAAGATGAGTGAAGCAAAGTCCGGGAAATGGCGGTTGACCGAAAGCCTGAAAGCGCCTGCAATGCCCCGCATCGAATTTGCAAGAGGCGCAAGAGCCGTGGAGCCGGAGCAGGCTTTGATCCGTGTTCTCGTTTATCTGGGCGTCATGTTCTGGTTCGGCATGACAAGAGGTCATGTGTTCGACCTGGATGAGCCGGCCACTCTGATCATGTTTGGCGCGACCTTTCTTTCGCTGCTGGTTCTTGCGGATATCATGATCCGGCGCAAGCCTTCGGTATTTCGCAGGGTTTTCGGAATCCTTCTCGATATCACTGTGCTGTCCCTGTTGCTGGGGATAACCGAGGGGAAACTGGTTCCCCTGTTCCTGTTTTATCTCTGGGTTACTCTTGGCAATGGTTTCCGTTATGGTTTCCCGTATCTGTGGTTTTCCTATGCGGCAAGCCTGATCGGTTTCAGCTTCGCTATCCTCTGGGGTGATTTCTGGCAACGCAACGAGACCATCGCCATCAGCCTGATGCTCATTCTGGTCGTGCTGCCCCTGTACGCCTCGTTCCTGCTGAAGAAACTGCATGCGGCCATCGACGAGGCGCAGCGGGCCAATCAGGCGAAGAGCCGTTTTCTGGCCAACATGTCCCACGAGTTGCGCACCCCGCTCAATGGTGTCATCGGCATGGGGGAACTGCTGCGCGAGACACCCCTGTCCTTCGAGCAGCATGAGCTGGTCAGCAGCATGCACACCTCGGCCCAGACCCTGCTGGATTTGATCGAGAATGTGCTGGATATCTCGAAGATCGAGGCCGGCAAGCTGCAGATCGAGGAAATCGCCTTCGATCTGCACAAGCTCGTCAATTCG
The DNA here is from genome assembly GCA_015494335.1 of Gammaproteobacteria bacterium. GTDB lineage: Bacteria > Pseudomonadota > Gammaproteobacteria > S144-22. The sequence goes on from WGBK01000032.1 coordinate 7,228, forward strand.
GTTCGCCACATGCTCGCGCCTATGGGAGAAAAGAAGGGTATCGATGTCACCTGTCATATCGATCCGGAAATTCCCTATGCCCTGGTCGGGGATGCGCCGCATTTGCGTCAGGTCTTGATCAACCTGGTCAACAACGGCATCAAGTTTACCGACGAAGGCTCGGTCACGCTCAGTGTGTCGCTCTGTGGTCGTGAGCAAGGCCGTTCCCGCATTCGTTTCGAGATTCGGGATACCGGCATCGGTATCGAGGCCAAGGATCTGGAGACGATCTTCGACGACTTCACTCAGGCCGAGCGCGGCAGCCGTCGCCGTTACGGGGGTACCGGGCTGGGTACGGCCATATCCCGGAACCTGGTGGAACTGATGGGCGGCCGTATCGGTGTCGAATCGGTGCCGGGAGAAGGGTCGACCTTCTGGTTCGAGCTGGAGTTCGAATGCAGCGATCAGCCCCGGGAGAACCTCAACCAGCAGCGTCTGCTGCTGCTGGCCGGTGAAACCACCGCACAGCAGTTGCGACCGATACTGCGAGGCTGGGAGATCGGCTTCGAGTGGGCGCGGTCGGCACCGCGAGCCCTGTCGCTGCTGCGCAATGCCGCGGTGGAAGGGCAGGCCTACAGCAGCCTGGTGCTCGATGCGGCGACGCTGGTCGATGTCACCCCGGTCCAGTTCGCGGAGATGATTCGTGCAGAGGAGGGACTTGAGGGTCTGTCCCTTGTGTTATTGAATTCCTCGCACACCCAGTTCGAATACAACCGTATTCATCAGTTCTTTGTGGCGACGCTGGAGTGCGTGGACGACAAGCGACTGTTGTTCAATGCCCTGCATGCGGCCCAAAGTCGTCAATATAGCGATGACAATGTCGTGCCCCTGGCTGAGCATTATGTCCAGGCGGGTGGTGACGGCCGCAGCCTGGAAATCCTTGTGGTCGAGGACAATACCGTCAACCAGCGCGTGTTGACCGGCATCCTCGAACATGCAGGTCACCGGGTCAAACTGGCGCTCAGCGGTGACGAGGCGCTGGATATCCTGGCCGACGAGCTGGACCGGCTGGATCTCGTAGTGCTGGACATGAACATGCCCGGGCGTTCGGGCATCGATGTCATCAAGGCCTTGCGCTTCATGGATACCTCGGCGGCCCTGCCGGTCATCATGCTGACTGCCGATGCCACGCTGGATGCACGGGAACGCAGTCTGGCGGCCGGTGTCGACAGCTTCCTCACCAAACCGGTGGATGCCCATCGCCTGATCGAGGAAGTGGCCCGACTGACCCGCGATCGGGCAAAAAGGAAACCGAGCCTGTTCGAGGTGCTGCCGCCCGCACCGAGGAGCAGCGGGATTACAGCCTCACCGTGGTTTGACGAGGAACAGCTGCAGCATCTGGCCGATCTGGGCGGTGGATTGAGCTTTCTGCGCCAGTTGGTGAGGGGCTTTCAGAGTGATGGTCAGAGGCACCTGCGCAATTTACAGGCGGCAATCGAACGGGACTATCCGCGTTTCCGCGACAGCCTGCACGCGCTGAAGGGTTCGGCCACCGAGATGGGTGCCCGGGTGCTGGTCGAGGTCTGCGAAGAGGGCGAGGACATCCGGCCCTGCGATCTCGGCAGCGCGCGACTGAGAGACTTGATGCGCGAGTTGGAGGAAACTTTCCATCTCACGCTGCAGGCGCTGGAAGCCGCTGCCGCAGATCCCGTCCAGGGAAAGCAGCCGGGCCTGGATCGCTGAAGCCTGTAGGTTCAGGCGCTGATCTGGTTCTGTCGCTTGACCAGGCGTTCCATCATGCGCAGATCGCGGCTGTCCAGTTCGAAGGCGGCATCGACCCAGATTTCAACCACATCCTTCATTTCCTGATAGTAGTCATCTGAACAGCGGTCCCTGATCTGTCGAAGGGAACGGAAACTGTTGGCCTGGCGATTCCGCTTCTTGATCAGCTTGTAGACCTCGGTCTCGCCTTCGCCAGGTTCGGCCAGGATGTCAACCAGCCCCATCTCATGCAGTTCCTCGGCACTGTGCAGACTGCCATCGAGCATCATGCGCTCCGCTGCGTTGGCTCCAAGCTTGCGGGAAAGAATGGTCCAGGCACCCATGCCGGGGAACAGGTTGAACAGGGATTCCGGGAAACCCATCTTGACGCCCTTTTCGGCAATGATGACATGCGCGCCCAGTGCAGTTTCGAATCCACCGCCCAGAGCATCGCCCTGCACCAGCGAGATGGTGGTGAGGTCGATACTGAAATGAACCATATATTCGTACAACACATCGATGCATGCCATGGCGTAGCCATGCAGTGTTTCTCGGTCCCCATTGGTGACGCTGCGGAAGAACAAGTCAAGATCCCCGCCGAGATTGAACACCTGTTTGACAGAGGATGCCAGCACCATGTAGTCAAATTTTTGACCCTCGTGCTGTACCGATTCGAGTTGCAACTTGCGTACATAACTCATCAGGCTCTTCAACAGCTCCGGCGTGAAGCAGGGGCGACCTTCCGGCTGCATATAGCACCAGCTGACCCGGTATTTCTCGTCATAGTGGGTTTTCAGCAGCGGGATGGGCGATGTCGCCATCGGTTCGGCATCGATACCGTTGAGCAGTGCGAGTTGGTTCATCGGAAACTCCTGGTCTTGTCTGTCGGTGGGCCAACCGCCTGGGTTGGCACGGTTCGGTGACGGAAAACCGCCTCTGCAATCGTTACCTGAGGAGGAAAGCAGAAACCGTGCCAGTGTTGTATTGCGTCTGTGACAAGACGACGAGTGGTGGATCAGGAGGTCTTCAGCAAGGGAAGGATATGGCGGGCCTGTTGCGGATATCCCAGCAGGTAGCCCTGGCCGATGATGCCGCCGATGTCGCGCAGGTATTCGAGTTGCTGGGTGGTCTCGATGCCTTCCATCACCACATCCAGCCCCATCTCCCGCGCCATCGCGACGATCGCCTTGACAATGGTGGTCTTGTCCATCTCCTCGCGTGAGCGGGCGAGGAAGCTGCGATCGATCTTCAGCGAACGGGCCGGCAGGCTCTGCAGATAGGCCAGGGAGGAGTAGCCCACGCCAAAGTCGTCGATGGCGATACCGATACCGCAGTGAATCAGTTTCTTCAGCCTTGGCAGCACCTGTTCCATGTCCTGCATCAGTGCGGTTTCGGTGATTTCGACGACCAGGCGGTCCTGCGGCAGCTCGTAGCGGTCGGTCAGTTCGCAGAGGATGAGATCGAAATTGCTTTCGATGAGTTGGAAGGGCGACACATTGACCGACAGCTTGATCGGGCGGGTGCCCTGATCGATCCATTCGCGCAGTTGGGCGCAACCGGTTTCGAGCATGAAGCGGCCGATCTCGTTGATCAGACCGATCTCCTCGGCTATTGGGATGAACAGATCCGGGGTGATCAGGCCGCGCTCGGGGTGGTTCCAGCGGATCAGGGCCTCGAGACCGACGATCTCGCCGCTGTCGATATTGAATTGCGGCTGATACCAGGCCTCGAACTGCTCCTGTTCCAGCGCCTTGCGGATATCCTGCTCGAGGTTGTGGCGGAACTGGTAGATCTGCTGCATGTTGTCGGAAAAGAACTCGTAGCCGTTCTTGCCGCGTCCCTTGATGTGGTACATCGCCATGTCGGCATTCTTGATCAGATCCTCAGCGCAGGCGGCATCACCTGGGTAGAGCGAGATGCCGACCGAGAAGCCGATGGTGATCTCGTGGTTTTCCAGCCGGATTGGCTGGCTGAAGGCGTCCAGCAGTTTTTGTGCAATCAGCCCCGCTTCCTCGGGTTTCTGCAGGTCGGGCAGCAGGATGTTGAATTCGTCACCGCCGATGCGCGATACCGTGTCCGAGTCGCGCAGTGTTTCGCGCAACCGCTTCGCCACCTGCTGCAGTAGCTTGTCGCCAGTCATGTGGCCCAGCGAGTCGTTGATGAACTTGAAGCCGTCCATGTCGAGAAACAGCACTGCAAGCTGGTGGCCGCCGCGGTCCGCCTGGTTGATCGCCAGTTGCAGTCGATCCATGAACAGCTCGCGATTGGGCAGGTGGGTGAGCAGGTCATGATAGGCCTGGAACTGAATCATCTCCTGGGCCTTCTTGCGGTCGCTGATGTCGCGGGCCACGCCGTAGGTGCCGAGCAGGGGGGCATTCTCGGTCACCGGCCCCTGCAGCGCCGTGGCGCTGAGTTCGATGGTGATGGACTTGGACTCGAAGCTGCGCGCGTAGTCCTTGCGATCGCGGCACTTGAAGCGCAACTCCACGCGCTGATCCTCGCCATTACGCGGTACCTGGGTGTCGAATACCTGCTCCGCCAGCGGCAGATCCTCCTCGTGTACCAGTTCCCGGTAATGGCGGCCGATCAGATCCTCTGGACGGTAGCCGAGCAGGTCGTGGACGCGTTCGTTGATGAAGGTAAAGCAGCCGTTGCCGTCGATCATGTAGATGATGTCGGGCGAGTGGCTGACAATGAAGCGGTAGCGCTGCTCCGAGGCTTCCAGTTCCCGCCGGGCCTGGTTCAACTCCTCGCGCAAGCGGCGCTGGCGAACGATGTGCTCGACGCGGTGGAACAGCGTCTGGGGTTCGTAGGGCTTGTTGATGAAATCGATGGCGCCACCGCGAAATACGCGTGTGGCATTGTCGAAGGTGGCTTCGCCGCTGACCACGATGACATCGCAGTCCAGGCCACGACGCTGGATAATCTCCAGCAGCTGGTAGCCGTCCATGCCCGGCATCATCAGGTCGAGCAGCAAGACATCGATGCCGCCGCGCAAAAGACGGTCCAGGGCCTGCTGACCGTTGGTCGCCTGCTCGCAATGGTAACCCTGCCCCTCGAGCAGGGCCAGGGTGCTGGCGCGCAGGCGATCGTCATCGTCGGTGATCAGCAATCGCGTTGCGGTGGCGTCGTCCGAGAGTCCCGTACTGTGGGAGCTGCTTCCCTGCAAGTCCGGGCTGGCGTAGAACATGCGCGTGGGATTGAACATCAGAGAGTCCCCGAGGCTGGAGAAGAATTGTGTGCTGCCTGCAACGGCAGCAGCAGCGTGAATTCGGCGCCGCCGAGGGGGGACTGACCATAGCGGATGCTTCCGCCCAGTTCCTGAACCAGACGATGAACGATGGACAGACCGAGACCGGCATGATCGGCACCCTTGGTGGTGGCGACCGGGGTGAACAGCTTCGGCAGCAGTTCGGCATCGATCCCCGGACCATTGTCGGCCACCGCGATCTCGAAAAAGGTATTGCCGTCCACGATCACCGGATATCGGGTCTCGATCCGCACCTGTCCGCCGGGCGGCAGGGCCTCTGCGGCATTGCGCAACAGGTTGGTGAGGATCTGCTTCAGGCGGTTGCGGTCGATCTGTTGCAATGGCAGCTTGGGATCGAGTTGAAGCTCGCAACGGATATCGTGGATTGCCCGCAATGTCGGCCGGTACAGCTCGATCAGCCTTTCGATCAGCTGGTTTACATCCACCGCCTGACCGGCTTCCGGCGCAAGTTCTTCGCCGGGACCACTCAGCTGACGCAGCAACTTGCCGACGCGATCGATCTCCGACTTGATGGTATCGATATGGGGCTGGGCCCCGGCATCCTGGACTTGCCGGGACAACAGCTCGAGGTAATTGCGGATGGTGGTCAGTGGGTTCTTGATCTCATGGGCCAGTTCGCGGTTGCGATAATCCATTTCCATGCGCTCTTGTTCCAGGGCCTGTTCCCGTTCCTGCTGCTGTTCGCGGAAACGCAACAGCAGGATTGCCACACGCCGGGCGAGCTGCCCGATCAGGCCCCTGCGTTCCTCGAGTTGCAGCTTTTCGTCGGCGTCGAAACCGATCAGCAGCAAGCCCTGCAGCTGGCCTTCCGCGACCAGGGGCACGCACAAGGCATGGTCGCGTCCGAGTCGTTCGAGCAATTGCAGGTCGATGACGGCGGGACTGTCCTCTCCCTGGGGATGGATCGGCTGCATTTGCCGTCCCAGGGCGCAGTCTGCCACGCGGCTGCGTCCCGACTGAAGCTGAATCTCGAAACCCTCAATCTCGTCATCGATGCCAAGCAGCTGTTGCTGATCTTCGCTCGGGAGCAGGGCCAGGCTGCGCGGGAAGCCGAGCAGCAGACGCAGATTCTTCTGCAGTTGTCGCAGCAGCGACTTCGGTTCCTCGGGCAGGATCAGGCCGGTCTCGCTGGCCTGCAGCAAAGACATCCCTTGTATCTGGCGAGCCAGTTGCAGGCGCGTTTGCTCGTTGTCGAGAGGTTCGCTGGGGTAGTGACGATCGTCGGTGGAGATGGAGAAACTGCGCGCATCCTCGACCGCCGCGCACACGGCCTCGCTCAGCAGATCGAGCACCAGGGATTGTTGCAGACCGAACAGTCCGTCCTCGAGCACGGCCTGATCCGGTTCGTCGTGGACCAGCGTCCACTGGGCGCTGCGATTGAGCAGTTTGACCAGCAGGCTGCTGTCTTGCATGCTGGATGCCGGGTGGTACTGGAAGCGCAGGGCATCCGCCAGCTCCGGTTCGCCCCATTGCTCGACCAGTTGGGCTGCCAGCTCGCAGCTGTCCACGCCATACTGCTTCTGCTCCAGGCGGAGCTGCTGGCGGGGGTCCACGGCCTGCTCGATCAGCCGCGGATAGCCATCGGGGTCGTTGTCGAGCAGGATCAGGCGACCCACGCGGTGCAGCAGCCCCGCCAGCCAGGCGAGTTCCGGCTCGGGATATTGCAGGAGATCGACAAGACGGCGACAGAGCTGGGAGCAGATCAGCGCGTCCATCCATTGCCTGCCGAAAAACTCGCTGCGTTCGGCCTGGAAGCTGGAAAAGAATTGCTGGACCGCCGCCGTCAGAGCCAGGGAGCGGACGGTATCGGTACCCAGCACCACCAGCAGGCGACGCAGGTCGCCCAGCTCGCGCCATTGCGCAAAGGCTGCGGAATGGGCGACGGTGAGTATGCGCGAAACCAGCGCCGCATCGCGAGAGATGATGCGATGCAGCTCATCGAAATCGGCATCGTCTCGATGGCAGACTTCGATCAGCTGGATCAGCGTTTGCGGCGCGGGCGGCAGCTTGAGACCGTCAATTTTCAATGGCTTGGACACTGCACCAATCATGGTACTTTACAGTCTGCATTAGGAATATCAGGTAAGTCAATGAAAAAAATGGGAAAAATCGAAAAAGAACCGGGACTGAAGGAAACCGGGAAGCTGGACTGGACCGGTGCTAGCCCGCCACGGGCCGAAGTCATCGAGGGGCGTCATGTCCGGCTTCTGCCGCTCGATGCCGAACGGGACGCTTCCGACCTGTGGCGGGCCTATGCCGCCGATGTCGAAGGCCAGGGCTGGACCTGGCTGCCCTACGGACCCTTTGACGAGTACGAGGAATTCCGTGCCTGGCTGGAAACCCTGCAGAAATCCGGCGATCCCCTGTTCATGACCCTGTTCGACCGGGAACGACCGGAGGACGGAGCCCTGGGGCAGGCTTCCTGGATGCGCGCCGATGCCGCCATGGGCTCGATCGAGATCGGGCATATCCATTTTTCCCCGGCCCTGCAGCGCAGTCGCGCGGGTACCGAGGCCCTGTATCGCATGATGCAGCGCGTGCTCGAGGACTGGGGCTACCGGCGGCTGGAATGGAAATGCGACAGCCGCAACCAGCCTTCGCGACACGCCGCCGAACGGCTGGGCTTCACCTTCGAGGGGATCTTCCGCCAGCATCTGGTGGTCAAGGGGCGCAATCGCGATACTGCCTGGTATTCCGTCATCGACCGGGAGTGGCCACGAATCCGTCAGGCTCTAGAAGCCTGGTTGCAAGATGACAATTTCGATGCCTCGGGACGACAAGCCAGATCACTGAGATGGTTTTTCAATCAGGTTACTTCGGAATGATATTGTTCAGCATCCTTTGAGGCATTCTCTCGTCTGCGGTTACAAGGAAAGAATATCGTCATGAGACTGTTGGATTTCACTCCAATCGGCCAGAATCAGTTTTTTGTCCGTCCAAGTGGAACTTCCCAAGTCATGGCTCTTCGAACCTTCAGAATCTGTCTCCCCATCGGGGGGGTGTTACACAGTAACTAACCATGGATAAGTACATGACAAGAAAACCGCACGTATTGGTCTTGGGTGGCAACTTCGCCGGTCTCGCCACGGCTCAGAGAATTCGGGAGTATGCTGGAGATGCCGCAAGGATTACGCTCATCGACCGAAGAGACTACCTCCTCTACAACCCAAACATTCCTGTGGATATCTTCGAAAATCGGGATCCTGAGCTGCATGAACGCATGCCCTTGCGGCCGGTTCTTCATGAAGAAGATATCAATTTCATTCAGGGCGAGGTTCGGGAACTGGATGTGGATAGCCAGACCGTTTCCTTCATTCCCAACGAACGTCCCGGTGGCGAAAGCGAAAAGGAGCACTATGACTATCTGGTGATTGCCGTAGGTGCCCGGCTTGCCTATGACCGCATCGAAGGATTCGCCGAGCACGGACATACATTGAGCGATTTCTATCATGGCAATCGGCTGCGAAAATATCTTCACGAAGGAGGTTACAAGGGAGGCCCCATAGCCATCGGCTCTGCCCGTTTTCATCAAGGTGACGGAGCCGAGGGACTGGAGCCTTATCCGGGAGGATCCATTCCTGTCGCCGAAGCTGCCTGTGAAGGACCACCCTTGGAAGCAACCATGGCCATGGCCAGCTGGTTGAAGGAACACAACAAGGGGACGCCAGACAGGATCACTGTCTTCACACCCGCGGAGGTCATCGCGGAAGATGCTGGCCTCGGGAATGTCAAACAGTTCCTGGAGCTTGCCGGTGGTATGGGCATTCGATATCGAAACAAGACAATCGATGTGAAGCGTATCACTGCGGAGGGAATCGAGTTCAAAAACGGTCCGAGTCTTGAGGCCGAATTAAAAATCGTTCTGCCAGATTGGGTCGCCCATGACTTTCTTCGGGATCTTCCGATCAGTGACAGTGAGGGGTTTGTGAAGACGGATCTTTTCATGCGCAACCCCGACTACCGAAATGTGTTTGCTGCCGGTGACTGCGCAGCGGTAACAGTACCCAAGATCGGCGGTATCGGGCACCAGGAAGCCGACATTGTAGCACGACAAGTGGCAATGGATCTTGGCAGTCTGGACGCCAATGAGGCGGATGATCCGCTCAAACCCATAGTGTTCTGCATCGGCGACATGGGCGAAGGCAAGGCCTTCTATATTCGCTCGAATACCTGGTTTGGTGGCAACGATGAAGTACTGAAGGTCGGTCGCATTCCCTTCCAGCTCAAGATGCGTTACCGGGATCTGTTTTTCCTGACCCACGGCAAGGTCCCGGATTGGGGATTGGGACTGGCTCAGTTCACGGCGGAAAAACTGTTCGATTAAAGGTGTTGATAGGTTGATAATGGCATGCAGGGCAGTGGAGCCTGTAGCGGTCAATCAAGAAATGGAGTTGATTCAGGTCATGACGGGGGGATTTTTCGGATCAGCCTTGGCCTGACTTGACGATTGTCAAAGCAGCACATTGAAGTGCCCGGTACCGTGCAGCGAAAAGGAGGCGGAACAAGCCTCCAATCAATTCGCGAACCCGTAGGGGGACGAATGAAACCGATCGCTGTCTGGGGTCTACTGGCCCTGATACCCTTGAATCTGATGGCTGCCGAGCCAGCGCCGGCGCGCCAGCAGGAGCTGATCTACCTGTTGAAGCAGGACTGTGGCTCCTGTCATGGCCTGACGCTGAAAGGCGGGCTGGGGCCGGCCCTGTTGCCAGCCGCGCTGAAAACCAAGTCCGTGGACTATCTTGCCACCACCATCCTCGATGGTCGCCCCGGCAGTGCCATGCCGCCCTGGCGTGGCATGGTCAACGAGGATGAGGCCCGCTGGCTGGCGCAACGCCTGCGGGAGGGCATCCGATGAAACGGTTGCGGTTTCTTTCCCTGCTGCTTGTTCTGTCGCTGGGTGGCTGCGCCAGTCTGGACATGGGCAAGCTGCACGGTACCGGCGACCTTGGCCTCGTCATCGAGCGCGCCGATGGCGCCGTGCAGATCCTAGAAACCACCGGCAACAGCCTGCTCGGCGAGGTGAGCGGGCTCGGCGATCTGTCCCATGCCTCGGTCGTCTATTCGCGTGATGAACGTTATGCCTATGTGTTCGGACGCGATGGCGGCCTCAGCAAGGTGGATCTGCTGACCCGGCGTCTGGTCAAGCGGGTGATGCAATCCGGCAACAGTATTGGTGGCGCCATCTCCCAGGATGGCCGCTGGGTTGCGGTTTCCAATTACACTCCGGGCGGCGTGCGCATCTTCGATGCCGAAACCCTGGAGCTGAAGGTTGACATCCCGGCGCGCTGGGGCGATGACGGCAAACTGTCCAAGGTGATCGGGCTGGTGGATGCTCCGGGCGAGCGTTTCGTGTTCAGTCTGTGGGATGCCGGCGAGACCTGGGTCGTCGATGTGAGCGATATCGATCACCCGCAGATCCGCAAGTTCCGCAATATCGGCTGCAACCCCTACGACGCCCTGATCACCCCGGACGGACGCTACTATATCGCCGGTCTGTTCGGCGAGGATGGCATGGCCCTGCTGGACCTGTGGAACCTGGATGCTGGCGTGCGCCGCATCCTGCCCGACTATGGCAAGGGCGAGAAGAAATTGCCGGTATACAAGATGCCCCACCTGGAAGGCTGGGCCATCGCCGGCCGCTATGCCTTCGTGCCGGCGGTCGGGCGACACGAGGTGCTGGTCATCGATACCCTGGACTGGTCCCTGGCGGATCGCATCCCGGTGCATGGCCAGCCGGTATTCGTCATGGCGCGTCCGGACGGCCGGCAGGTCTGGGTCAATTTCGCGGTCCCCGACAACGACACCGTCCAGGTCATCGACACCCAAAGCCGGAAGATCGTCAAGACCCTGAAACCGGGCAAGGGCGTGCTGCACATGGAATTCGAACCGCGCGGCGAGCAGGTCTGGATTTCGGTGCGGGATCGCTCGCGGGTGCAGGTCTATGACACCGAGCGCATCGAGCTGCTGAAGGAGATGCCGGTGAAGCTGCCGAGCGGCATCTTCTTCACCGATCGAGCCCATCGCATCGGCCTGTGAGGACGACATGAACGAAGCCGCCTACAGCGAACTGGAAAAGCGACTGCTGAACGATTTTCAGCATGGCTTTCCGCTGTCGCCGCGGCCTTTCGCCGAGCTGGCCGAACGCCTTGGCAGCGATGAACAGAGCGTGCTCGACGCCTATCGCCGGCTGCAGGCGGAAGGGGTCGTCAGCCGCATCGGCCCGGTTTTCCGGCCCAATCGCATCGGCGTCAGCACGCTGGCTGCGATGGCGGTCCCCGCCGAGGAACTGGAGCGGGTTGCCGAGTGCATCAGCGCCCGCGCCGAGATCAATCACAACTATGAACGCCTGCACCGCTACAACCTCTGGTTCGTGGTTACCGCGCGCAGCGAGGAGCAGTTGCAAGAGGCCCTGCAGGCCATCGAGCAGGATTGCGGCTATCCGGTGATGAGTCTGCCGATGCTCGAGGATTACTTCATCGATCTCGGTTTCGAGATCCAGTGGGATGAATGACATGGACATGCAGGCCAGCCAGGCGGATCTGAT
>WGBK01000033.1 GCA_015494335.1 Gammaproteobacteria bacterium
CGGCCACCGTGGTTTCCTCCCGCGCCGCGGCATGGCCGGCGCTGATGGCAATGGCCACCATCGCGATCACCAGCGTCAACAGGGTGGCCAGAGAGAAGAAGCGTCGAGTGCGTTCCAGTGCGTTGCGCATTTCCGGTCGCGCATTGTCCAGGGTCTGCAGCTGCTGGCCTTCGCGCAGCAGCGGCCGGATGATCTGCTCAAAACGCTTCACGGCCGCGGATTCGCCGGCCACCAGCAGGCGGTAGGTTACACGGCTTCCGGGCAGCACCAGCCCCGTGGCCGGCAGATCCTCGAGCGACATCATGACACGAGGCGCGAGGTTGAACAGGCTGCCGCCGCGATCCGGCTCGAAGGAGAGAATTCGTGTTGCCGGCAGATGTGCTTCGCCCAGTTCGATGGACTGTCCGAGGAGCTCGGCGATGCCGGTATCGATCCACAGCTCGCCGGGGGGCGGCCCGGTATCCTGTGACCTTGCCGGATCAAACAGGCCATCGCGGGTCTCCAGCCGGCCACGCAAGGGGTATTGTGGCGATACCGCCTTGAGTTCGATCAGTTGCGGATCGTCACCGATGAAGATGGCGCTGCGCAGCGATACCGTCTGCGCCGTTTTCAGGCCCTGCTCGCGCGCCAGTTGCCGCCAGGATTCCGGCAGTTCTTCGGATGAGGCGATCAGCAGGTCGGCGGCCAGCAGTTCGGCCGCCTGGCGATCCAGCATGCGACCGATGCGGTCGGTGAACAGCTGACCGGCGGTGACGATTGATACCGTGATCACCAGCGCCAGTCCGAGCAGCCAGGCGCCGCCCAGTTGCGGAAGCAGACGGCGCATTCAGTTCACCAGGCGGCCGCGATCCACGACCACCTGGCGATCGCCACGCTCGGCCAGGCGTTGTTCATGAGTGACCAGGATCAGTGTCGCGCCGCTCTCGTCGCGCAGCGCGAACATCAGGTCGATGATCTGCTCACCGGTACGGCGGTCGAGATTGCCGGTGGGTTCGTCGGCAAACAGGATGCGCGGCGTCAGGGCATGGGCGCGGGCGATGGCCACGCGCTGCTGTTCCCCGCCGGACAGGCGTTCCACCGGCGTATGCAGACGTCGTTCGAGACCGACCCGCTGCAGGCTGTCGAGGGCGCGCTCTCGGGCATCACCGAAACCGGACAGCTCCAGCGGCAGCAACACATTCTGCAAGGCATCGGCGCCGCGAACCAGGTGAAAGGACTGGAACACGAAGCCGACCCGGCCCCGACGCACCGCCGCGCGTCCTTCCTCGTCCCGGTCGTGCAGGCTTTCCCCAAGCAGTTCGATCTCGCCGCTGTCGGCACGGTCGAGTCCGGCCATCAGGCCCAGCAGCGTGGTCTTGCCGGAGCCGGATTCGCCGGAGATCACCAGCGCCTCGCCGGGCTTCACTTCCAGTTCGATGTCCTGCACTATCTGCAGGCGCGGCGCGCCAACATGGTCGCCCGCAACACTCTTGCTGACACCGGACAAGCGGATGCAACGATTCTCTGCCTTCATGTTCCTGCTGTTCTCCTGGCTGACCCTGGCTTCGACGCCGCTGCTGGCCGCGGGTTCCCGCATCCTCCTCGTCGGCGACAGCTTGAGCGCTGCCTATAATATACCCATCGAGGAAAGCTGGCCGGTGTTGCTGCAACAACAGTTGGGGCGGAATCGCGCCGAGTTGATCAATGCCAGCATCAGCGGCGAAACCACCGGCGGCGGGCGCCAGCGCCTGCCAGCCCTGCTGCAACAACAGAAACCGGATATCGTGATTCTGGAACTGGGCGGCAACGACGGCCTGCGTGGCTATCCCTTTTCGCGCACGCGAGACAACCTGGCCGCTATGATCGAGGCCGCACGCCAGTCCGGCGCCCGGGTACTGCTGGTCGGGGTACGCCTGCCGCCCAACCTCGGACCCGCCTACAACCGGCGTTTCCAGAAGATCTATGCTGATCTGGCCGCGAAATACGATATCGCCTACCTGCCCCGTTTTCTCGAGGGCGTGGCGGCCAGCGATGCGCAACTGATGCAATCCGACGGCATCCATCCCACCGCGGCGGCGCAACCGATACTGGCGCAGAAGGTGCAACAGGCCCTGGAACCGCTGCTGCATCGGTGATTTGGCTGGCTTTCGATGGGTTTCGCCATGCTCAACCCATCCTACAACGACATCACAGTCGTAGGATGGGTTGAGGTACGAAACCCATCGCCCCCCGGCATCGGCTTTCAAAAGGACAAGCCGAGCAAGGGCGGAAGTTCTTCCAAGCTCGCTATGGTAAGGGGTTCTGACTCCGGCAGGGGCCATTCCCTGCCCTCGCGGTTGATCCATATCGCCGGCATGCCGGCCTGACGAGCGCCCCGGATGTCGTACTCCGGGTCGTCGCCCACCAGCAGGCACTGTTCAATCGGCAGATCGAGACCCTCGCAGAAAGCCTCGAAGA
>WGBK01000034.1 GCA_015494335.1 Gammaproteobacteria bacterium
GACCTGGCTCGAGGGCAACTACCGCGTGACCTATGCCGACGGCCAGCATGTCAAGAGCTGGATCGTGCGTGACGGCAAGGTGACCTCGGAGCCGGGCAAGGGCTACTACTATTTCTGGGTGCGCGACGACAAGGGCAAGCGCCGCTATGTGCAGACCCCCATCGGGCGTACTTACATCGAGGAGATCGAGTAGGCCTTGTCCTCCCTGATCTGCCGCTGACAGGCGCGCCATGTCCCGCTTCTGGCCGCTGTCGCAGTTCTATTTCTTCTATTTTGCCAGCCTCGGCGCGCTGGTTCCGTTCTGGAGTGTGTACCTGAAAAGCCTCGGCTTTTCGCCGCTGCAGATCGGCCAGTTGATGGCGACCCTGGCGCTGACCAAGATCGTCGCGCCCTATCTCTGGGGCTGGATTGCCGACCGCAGCGGATATCACATCCGTATCGTGCAGCTGACCTCGCTGCTGGCCCTGCTGTGCTTTCTGCCGCTGCTGTGGCTGGATCGTTACTGGGGCGTGATGCTGGCCATGATAGCCTTCAGCTTCTTCTGGAACGCGGCGCTGCCGCAGTTCGAGGTGGTGACACTGGCGCGGCTCGGTGACCAGAAGAACCGCTACAGCCGTATCCGCCTGTGGGGATCGCTGGGCTTCATCGTTACCGTCAGCCTGCTCGGCGAGATGCTGCAGCGTATCGGTATCGATGCCTTGCCGATGGTGTTGCTGGCGCTGTTTCTTCTGATCTGGCTGTCCAGCCTGCCGGTGCGTGAGCATCGTGCCGCGGCCAGCGATGGCGGTCACATCCTGAAGGTGCTGAAACGGCCTGCGGTGATTGCGCTGTTGCTGTCCTGCTTCCTGATGCAGGCCAGCCATGGCCCCTACTACACCTTCTACAGCCTCTACATGGAAGGCTTCGGCTACAGTCGCGGCAGCATTGGACTGTTGTGGGCGCTGGGGGTGTTGTCCGAGGTGTTGCTGTTCTGGTTCATGCACCGGTTGTTCGAGCGGCGGGCGGCCAGTTTCTGGCTCAGCCTGGCGCTGGCCCTGGCCAGCCTGCGCTGGCTGATGATGGCCCTGTTTCCGGATGTGCTGCCGCTGGTATTGCTGGCGCAGACCCTGCACGCGGCCAGTTTCGGCATGTATCACGCCAGCGCGATCCATTTGATCGACGATTTCTTTCCCCGTCATCGCGGGCGCGGTCAAGCCTTGTATGCGGCGGTCAGCTTTGGCGCGGGTGGGGCCGTCGGCAGTCTCTATGCCGGCAGTCTGTGGGAGTCCGTATCGCCGATGGCGGCCTTTCTTGCGGCTGCGCTGGCGGCCCTGGCGGGCTGGCTGGTTTCGCTGAAAGTGAAGGAGCCGGCGGTCACCGGCTCCTGAGGTTCATTTGCGGATGATGCTCTGCGTCATCAGTACGTTGCGGTCGCCGTCCAGGGTGTTGACGACCCAGGTGCCGGTCCATTCGGGCAGGATGGTCTTGCTCGACCAGACGCGCCAGCGGGGACCGCCGACGGCAAAGGTTTTCTCGAACATGACGCCATCGTCGTACACCCACTGGTGGGTGATGTTCTGACCCTGCAGATCACGCAGCTCGGTGAAATAGGTGATCTGGTTCTGATCTGGCGTGATCTCGCTGACCTGATCCACCGGCTCGCGGTCGACCACGGCGGTCGTGAACAGACCGCGTTCGACGCCGGCAGCCTGGGCGGTGGCAACCAGCAGAAGGGAAAGTGTGAGCAGAAGGCCTTGAAGTGTCTTTTTCATGATGATGTCCTTATTTTGGGGTGTCGAAAGGCAACTGTAGCAGGTTTGCGCCAAACTGCCACAGACCCGCCCGGTTCGGGCAGGATGCTCTCGCCCAATGGATGCATGTCATTGAATACGGGTGGCTCCGTATCTTATCGTTCGCCAGACTAATATGCCCGTCTCAGAACGGCGTCTCTGCCGTTGCGGCCGGGTCTGCCTGCTCACGCAACAGTTCGGTCATCGCCTGCACGGCTCGCGAGGTGCTGCGCCGTCGGTGGGTGACCACGCCCAGGCTGCGCCGGGCGTTCAGACCGAGCAGGTGGAGCGCGCGCAGGCTCTCGTCGATCATGCTGCGTGGCAGGATGCTCCAGCCCAGTCCGACCGAGACCATCATCTTGATGGTTTCCAGGTAATTGGTTTCGAGGTCGATGATCAGCCGTTCGCGTACCGGCTGCAGGGCCTGTTCGATGGCCTCGCGGGTGAAGGTGCCGTGGGCCGGCAGCACCGCGGCATGCCGCGTCAGGTCGTCCAGGCCCACGCTTTCGGTTTCGGCCAGCGTGTGTTCCGGCGCGCAGACCAGCTGCAAGGGGTCGTCCCAGATCGGCAGGTAGTCCAGTTGTTCGCTGTGGCGGAAGGGCAGGGTGACGACCGCAATCTCCAGTTCGCCCTGTTCCACCTTTTCGCAAGCCAGCTCGGAATCCATGAAATGCAGATCCAGCGAGACCTGGGGGTAGCGTTCGCGAAAGGCGCGCAATACCGGCGGCAGGCGATGAAGGCCGATGTGATGGCTGGTGGCCATGCTCATCGACCCCATCGCACGGCCTTCGAGCTCGGCGATGCGCTGTTTCAGCGCGTCGAGATCCTTGAGAATCTGCCGCGCCCGCGGCAGCAGCTCGCGGCCGCTCTGGGTCAGGTGGATGCGCCGCCCGCTGCGGTCGAGCAGGCGACTGCCCAGTTGCTGTTCCAGCTGACGCAGCCGCTTGCTGACCGCGGGCTGGGTCAGGAACAGACGCTGCGCGGCCTGGGAGAAGGAGCCGGTTTCGGCGATGGCGACAAAGGCCTGCAAGCTGGCGGTTTCCATTTTGATATTCTAAATGGTTATTCGGTTCATGAAAATTATGAATTAGAGTTATTTGTCAGCCTGCACTAGACTTCGCAGCCTGATCCATGCCATGGAAACCCCGATGTCCGGAAAAACCCTCTACGACAAGCTCTGGGACGATCATGTAGTGCGCAGCGAGCCGGACGGCACCGCGCTGCTCTACATCGACCGTCACCTGGTCCACGAAGTCACCTCGCCCCAGGCCTTCGAAGGCCTGCGCCTCGCCCATCGGCCGGTCTGGCGCAAGGAATCGATCCTCGCTGTGCCCGATCACAACGTGCCGACCACCGACCGTGCCGCCGGCATCGAGGATCCGGTGGCGCGTCTGCAGGTGGAGACCCTGGACCGGAACTGCCGCAGTTTCGATCTGCTCGAGTTCCCGATGAACGATCGCCGCCAGGGTATCGTGCATGTCATCGGGCCGGAGCAGGGGGCGACCCTGCCGGGGATGACCGTGGTCTGTGGCGACTCCCACACCTCGACCCACGGCGCCTTTGCCGCGCTGGCCTTCGGCATCGGCACTTCCGAGGTCGAGCATGTGATGGCCACCGGCTGCCTGATCCAGAAGAAATCGAAGAACATGCGCATCACCGTCGAGGGTCGGGTCGGCCCGGGCGTGACCGCGAAGGACATCGTGCTGGCCATCATCGGCGAGATCGGCACCGCAGGCGGCACCGGCTATGCCATCGAATTCGCCGGCGAGGCGATCCGTGACCTGTCGATGGAAGGCCGCATGACGGTCTGCAACATGACCATCGAGGCTGGTGCCCGCGCCGGGATGATTGCCTGTGACCAGACTACCATCGACTATGTGCGCGAGCGTCCCTTCGCCCCGCGCGGCGAGAACTGGGACAAGGCGGTGGCCTTCTGGAACGGCCTGCATTCCGACGAGGATGCGGTATTCGATCGCGAGGTCGTCATCGACGCCAGTCGGATCCAGCCCCAGGTCACCTGGGGGACCTCGCCGGAGATGGTGGCCCCGGTCGGCGAACGGGTGCCCGATCCCGACGCCGAGAGCGATCCGGTCAAGGCCGAGGGCATGCGCAAGGCGCTGGCCTACATGGGCCTGGAAGCCAACCAGCCGATCGAATCCATCACCGTGGACAAGGTATTCATCGGTTCCTGCACCAATTCCCGTATCGAGGATCTGCGCGCCGCCGCCGAGGTTGCCCGCGGACGCAAGGTGGCGGATCATGTGAAGCAGGCGATGGTGGTGCCGGGCAGCGGCCTGGTCAAGGCCCAGGCCGAGGAAGAGGGGCTCGATCGCATCTTCCGCGAGGCCGGCTTCGAATGGCGCGAGCCGGGCTGTTCGATGTGCCTGGCGATGAACGCGGACCGGCTGGAACCGGGCGAGCGTTGCGCCTCCACCTCCAATCGCAACTTCGAGGGCCGCCAGGGCCAGGGCGGGCGCACCCACCTGGTGTCGCCGGCGATGGCCGCCGCGGCCGCCGTGACCGGGCATTTCACCGATGCCCGCAAGCTGATTTCCGACTAGAGGAGAACGACGATGAAAAAGCTGTTTGCCCTGATCCTGTCCGCCAGCCTGCTGCTGGTGCTCGGCGGCTGCGAGACCATGAAAGGCCTCGGCAAGGATATCGAGAAGGCCGGCGAGGCCATCAACAAGAAGGCTGACGAAGCCAGCAAGTAAACCGACAGGATTCACTCGTGGAAAAATTCGAACCCTTCAGCGGCATCGTGGCTCCGCTCGACCGCGCCAATGTCGATACCGACGCCATCATCCCCAAGCAGTACCTGAAATCGATCAAGCGCAGCGGCTTCGGACCCAACCTGTTCGACGACTGGCGCTACCTGGATGCCGGAGGCCCGGATATCGACAATGCCACGCGCCGCCCCAATCCCGATTTCGTGCTCAACCAGCCGCCCTTCGACCGCGCGCAGATCCTGCTGGCGCGGGAAAACTTCGGCTGTGGCTCGTCGCGCGAGCACGCGGTCTGGGCGCTGACCGACTTCGGCATTCGCGTGGTCATTGCGCCGAGCTTTGCCGACATCTTCTACAACAACAGCTTCAAGAACGGCCTGCTGCCGATCGCTCTCGATGCCGAAACTGTCGATCGTCTGTTCGAACAGGTTCAGGCCGCGCCGGGCAGCGAGTTCGCCATCGACCTCGAGGCCCAGCGGCTGCGCACGGCCGAGGGTGAGGAACTGTCCTTCGAGATCGACGAGTTTCGCAAGTACTGCCTGCTCAACGGACTCGACGATATCGGCCTGACGCTGCAGCACGCCGACGAGATCCGGGCCTTCGAGAAACGCTATTTTGCCACCCACCCCTGGCTGCAACAGCAGCCGGCGAACTGATACGCGGAGAGACTTTTCATGAGCGCACTGATTGCCATCCTGCCGGGCGACGGCATCGGACCCGAGATCGTCGACGAGGCGGTCAAGGTCATCGATTGCCTGCGCGATGACTTCGGCCTCGACGCCGAGCTGGAAACCGCGCCGGTCGGCGGCGCCGGCTACGATGCCGCCGGCCATCCCCTGCCCGAGTCCACGCTGGAACTGTGTCGCCGCCGCGCCGACGCCGTCCTGCTCGGCGCCGTGGGTGGCCCGCAATACGACGACTTGCCGCGTGAACTGCGGCCGGAGCGGGGTCTTCTGGGCCTGCGTTCGGCGCTGGAACTGTTTTCCAATCTGCGTCCGGCGATCCTCTATCCGCAGCTGGCCGGCGCCTCCAGCCTCAAGCCCGAGATCGTTTCCGGGCTCGACATCATGATCGTGCGCGAGCTCACCGGCGGCATCTACTTCGGCCAGCCGCGAGGCATCCGCGAGCTGGAAAACGGCGAGCGCGAGGGCTACAACACCCTGGTCTACGCCGAGCACGAGATCGAACGCATCGCCCGTTCCGCCTACGAGGTGGCGATGAAGCGCGGGCGCAAGCTGTGCTCGGTGGACAAGGCCAATGTGCTCGAGGTCTCCGAGCTGTGGCGCGAGGTGATGATCCGCGTCGGCCGGGACTATCCCGAAGTGGAGCTCAGCCACATGTATGTCGACAATGCCTCGATGCAGCTGGTCAAGTGGCCGAAGCAGTTCGATGTCATCGTCACCAAGAACATGTTCGGCGACATTCTTTCCGATACCGCGGCGATGCTGACCGGTTCCATCGGCATGCTGCCCTCCGCATCCCTCGATCGCAACGGCAAGGGCATGTACGAGCCGATCCACGGATCGGCCCCGGACATCGCCGGCAACAACCGCGCCAATCCGCTGGCGACGATTCTGTCGGTGGCGATGATGCTGCGCTACAGCCTCGGCCAGCCGGCCCTGGCCGAACGTATCGAACAGGCCGTCAGCCGCGTCCTCGACCAGGGCCTGCGCACCGACGATATTGCCGACGGTGGCAGCGGCGTCAGCACCCGCGAGATGGGCGATGCGGTGGTCGCCGCCCTGCGCAACCAGGAGAAATGACATGAAAAGAACAGGTTTCATCGGCTGGCGCGGCATGGTCGGCTCGGTGCTGATGCAGCGCATGCGCGAGGAAGGCGACTTTGCCCGCATCGAAGAGCCGGTATTCTTCACTACTTCCCAGGTCGGCCAGCCCGGCCCGGACATCGGCAAGGACATCCCGCCGTTGCAGGATGCCCACGACCTCGAAGCCCTGAAGAAGATGGATGTCATCGTCACCTGCCAGGGCGGCGACTACACGAAAGCGGTGTATCAGCCGTTGCGTGATGCCGGCTGGCAGGGCTACTGGATCGATGCGGCCTCGACCCTGCGCATGGCCGATCACACGGTGATTGTGCTGGATCCGGTCAATCGCGGCGTCATCGACGCGGCGCTGGATGCCGGCGGCAAGGACTACATCGGCGGCAACTGTACCGTGAGCCTGATGATGATGGCCCTCGGCGGCCTGTTGCAGAACGACCTGGTCGAATGGATCAGCGCCATGACCTACCAGGCCGCTTCCGGCGCCGGTGCGCGCAACATGCGCGAGCTTATCGCGCAGATGGGCAGTATCCACGATGCGGTTGCCGATCAGCTCGACGACCCGGCGGCCAGCATTCTCGAGATCGACCGCCGCGTCATCGAACACATGCGCTCCGACGATTTCCCCACCGACCAGTTCGGCGTGCCCCTGGCCGGCAGCCTGATCCCCTGGATCGATGTGCCGATGCCGAGTGGCCAGAGCAAGGAGGAATGGAAGGGTGGCGTCGAAACCAACAAGATCCTCGGCCGCATCGCCGATCGTGGTGATGAGTTGATTCCCATCGACGGCCTCTGCGTGCGCATCGGCGCGATGCGCTCCCACTCCCAGGCCCTGACCGTGAAGCTGAAGAAGGATCTGCCGCTGGACGAGATCCACGACCTGCTCGCCTCGGCCAACGACTGGGTGCGGGTGCTGCCGAACGATCGCGAGATCAGTATGCGCGAACTGACCCCGGCCGCCGTCACCGGCACCCTGGATGTGCCGGTCGGCCGCCTGCGCAAGCTGGCCATGGGCAATGATTACCTGGCGGCCTTTACCGCCGGCGACCAGCTGCTGTGGGGCGCGGCCGAACCCCTGCGCCGCATGCTCGGCATCCTGCTCGAGCGCGACGGACGATGAGTCGGCGACTGGCGGTCACACACGCCGGCGGGCCGCTGGCGGAAGCATTGCTCGAGCAATTCCAGGAGTCCGGCATCCCGCCGGATTCGCTCGTTCTGCTCGACCGCGAGGACCGGGTGGGCAAGCGAATCGCCTGGGGCGACAGCTGGCTTTCTGTCGAAGATCAGCACGACTTCGACTACGAGAATCTCGTCGGCGTACTGCTGCTGGAAGCGGATGCCGAGCTGGTCGATCTGTTGCAGCATGCCGACTGCCCGGTCCTCAGCCACCTGCCTCTCGTCGAGCAGGCTCCCCTGTTTACCGGCGCGGGCTGCCCGCTGCCGGAACAGGGCTTCGTCAAGCTGCCCGCGGCCGAGCAGGCCACGGTACTCCCGGGATTGCAGGCCCTGGGTCAACGAGCCGGCCTGGAGTCGCTGCATCTGGTCTCCATCGTCTCGGCGATGCATCTCGGGCAGACGGGTGTCGACGATCTGGCGTCCCAAACCATCGGCCTCCTCAACAGTCGCGACATCGATGCCGGCGTTTTTCCGCAGCCGCTGGCCTTCAACCTGATTCCCGTCCCACCGGGATCGGACGACGAACTGATGCAGCTGGTCGGCGGCGACCGGATCCGTCTCGGCCAGCAGCAATTACTGGCTCCGGCCTTCCACGGTCTGGCCATTGCCGTGGCGCTTCGCCTGCGACAGGGGCTGGATCTCGAACAGGCCGAAAACGCCCTGCGCGAAGCCGGTTTTCGTTTCAGCGACGAGGCGGTCAGCCCGCGCAGCCACTGTCAGGAGGGAAGCGACAGCTGGGTGGCCCAGCTGCAGCAGCCGCAGCAGGACGCGCAGGGGCTGCAGTTCTGGGTGGTCGCCGACTCGGTCAAAAACGGTACCTTGCGCTTTTATCGGGAAGCCGCTGAATTTTTGCTAAAATCTGTTTTGTAATCTATAGTTGCGATCACTTGTGAAAGTGTTTTCTTGAAACGCTTCGGTCAGGCTGCGGCAATCCGCATGGTCGGGCCGCGCGAACAACAATAATCCGGTGGGGAGTTTGGGAGACTACATCGTGCGAAAACTGGGACTAATCTTTACTTTCTGCATTGGGCTATTGGCATATCCGCTGATCAGCCTGGCATTGGGGCTTGGCGAAATCGAAGTCGAATCCTACCTCAATCAACCCCTGAAGGCGGAGATTCCGGTCGTCTCCGCGCGACCCGGAGAGGTCGATGACCTGCTGGTCAGCCTGGCCAGTCGCGATGCCTTCCGCAAGGCGGGTCTGGAACGGCCCGCGGTGCTTTCCCTGCTGCGCTTCAAGGTCGAGAAGAATGAGGATGGAACCAGCGCACGCATTCTCGTCAGCACCAAGAAGCCGGTCAAGGAGCCCTTCCTGAATTTCCTCGTCGAGGCTGATTGGGCCAAGGGCCGGCTGCTGCGCGAGTACACGGTACTGCTGGATCCCCCGATCTTCGCCCAGCAGCCTGCTGCCGCCACTCCCGAACCGGCTCCGGCGCCCCAGGCCGCAGCCGAGCCGCAGCCCGCCGCGGAATCCGAGCCGATGCCGGCTCCCATCGCGATGAGCGAGGAAACACCCACGACTGAACCCGAAACCGTTGCCGCGCCAGCGCCCCAGGGTGACGAGATCGCCTATGTGCCGGACGAGGCTACAGAGACCGCCACGGAACAGGAGGCTGCTCCGGCCGAATCGACTGTTGGCGGCAGCATTGTGGTCGAGAAGGGCGATACCCTCTGGGGCATCGCCAGCCAGTTCAAGGATGGCGAGCATACGATGGCCCAGATCATGCTGGCACTGCAGCAGGCCAATCCGGATGCCTTCGGCCAGGACAACATCAACAACCTCAAGGTCGGCGCCGTTTTGCGTATTCCCGAGCCGCAGGCCTTCGACAGCTTCAGCAAGCAGGAAGCCTATGCCCGGGTACTGGAACAGAACGGTCTGTGGGATGAATATCTGGCCCGTGTCAACGGCCGCAGCAGTACTGCTACTCCGCAGGGCGAGTCAATGGCTGCCGGCAGCGGCAGCGAGACCGGCGGTGAAGGCGGTGGCCAGCTGAGCCTGCTGGCGCCGGGCGAAGGCGATTCCGAATCCGCGGGCCTGCAGGACCAGGCCAACGGCGACGATGTTGCCCGCATCCGCAAGCAACTGGCGCTGGCCGAGGAAGAACTCGAAGCCACGCGCATGGAAAACAGCAACCTGCAATCCCGTGTGCAGGATCTCGAGCAGCAACTGAAGAAATTCGAGGAATTGCAGCAGAAGCTGCTGCAGATGGAAGACAGCTCGCTGGCCCAGCTGCAGCAGAATGCGTCGCAATCCGGCGAGGAAGCGGCCCCGGCCGAAGCCCAGAAACAGGAAGCCCCGACCGACATGGCGGCCGACAGCGGCGACCAGATGATGGAAGAATCGGCCCCGGCCGATACCGCGGATGAAAGCCTGGTTTCCAAGACCAAGCTGGTCGAGGATGGCATGAATTCCGAAGCCACTGGTGGCGAAGGGATGGCCGAAGAAACCATGGCTGGTGAAACCCCGGATCAGGCCGGCAGCGAAGCAGGCATGGACGGCATGATGGAGGAAGCGCCCGCCGAGGGTGGCATGATGGCCGAGGGCGGCGATGCCATGACCGAAGAGACCACGGCTGAATCCGGCGACAGTGGCGCGATGGAACCAATGGATTCCGGTTCGGACATGACCGCCATGGGCGAGGAAATGGCCCCGGCCAGCGACGAAGCCATGGGCGAGGAAGCCACCGCCGTTAACCCGCCGGCCCCGATAGTCACCGAACAACCCCAGGGACAGGGCGGCCTGCTCGACATGCTGCCTTCGATGAACAGCCTGCTGGGCGATCCCGTCATGCTCGGCGGTATCGGCGCGATACTCGCGTTGCTGCTGGGACTGCTGTTCGTCCGTCGCAAGAAGTCGGACGATGACGACGATGCCGGCATCACCCTGGATGTCGCCGACAGCGGTAGCGATGACGACCAGACTCCGATTCACATTCCCGAAGTCGAAGGTACTTCCGAGACCGAGTCCACCCAGATCGAAATGCCCGGAGAGGAAACCCCGGCCGAGGAACGTACCGTCGAGGAAACCGTGGCCGATCTGGGCATGGAAACCGAGGACTACAATGCCGAGGAACTGCTCGATGAGGTCTCTCTGGACGAGGAAAGCTCCTTCGAACAAACCGCGGTGCTCAGTGCCGACGAGATGCCCCAGGCCGAGGAGTCCGAGGAACAGGACGATGTGCTCAACGAGGTGGATGTCTATCTGGCCTACGGCCTCTACGACAATGCCGAGGATCTGCTGAAAAGCTCTCTCGAGGAGCACCCGACCCGCGCCGACTACCGCGCCAAGCTGCTCGATACCTACTACGCGAACAAGAACAGGGACGCCTTCATCGAGGAAGCCCGCGCCCTGCGTTCGCTCGGCGGTGCTGCCGACCGCTTCTGGGATCGCGTCCAGGTCATGGGTCATGAACTCGCGCCCGAAGAGGAGATGTTCTCCGGTGCCGAGAACATTGATCCCGATGTGGTCAAGATCGACTACGAGAAACCGCAGACCGCCGATTTCGATCTCGGCGCCGATGCCGACCAGACCGATTTCGCCGCCGATTTCGATCTCGGCGAGGAAAGCGAGGATATTGCCGACACCCTGGTGGTGCCGGAAGCGCCCGAGGAAGCCAGGGAAAAATCCGGCGATGTGGATCTCTCCCTGGACGAGGACATGAGTCTTGATGACGAGGATGCGCTCAGCTTCGAACTGCCCGATGATCTCGACGAGAAGGTCGAGGAAGAGATCGAGGACATCAGCGAGCTGAACCTCGAGGAAACCGAGGAAGCCTCGATTCCCGGCAAGGTACCGCCCCCGGCCGACGAGGACGAGCTGAGCCTGTCCCTGGACGACGACGAGACTGACTTGGCCTCCCTGGAAGCCGAGCTGACCGAGGAAGCTCCGGCGATGGACGAGTTGCCGGATTCCCTTGATGTGGAACTCGACCTCGAGGAAGAGGTGAGCGAGACGATCGAGGAAGCGGAAAAGGATCTTGCCGACCAGGATACCGAACTGATGCCGACACCGGCCGACGCGGTCGAGGAAGAGGTCGGAGAGGAAGGCACCCGCCATGTCGAGGCGGCGCTGGATCTGGATCTCGCCGACGAGGAAGGCGAAGCGCTGCACACCGATACCTTTGCACCGGCGGAAGACGATATCACCGAATTCCGCCCGGCTGACATGTCCGGCGATTTCGAGTTGCCGGAAACGGCCGAGGAAGTCGAGGGCGGCCGCATCGACGACAAGACCGGCACCTTTGCCCCCGGCGACTTCGACGATGACATGGCCGCCGATGCGGCCGAGGATATCGAGGATCTGATGCTGCCCGACGATGTGGACGAGGTGGCCACCAAGCTCGATCTGGCCAAGGCCTTCATCGACATGGGCGATGCCGAGGGTGCGCGCAGCAGCCTGCAGGAAGTGCTCGAGGAAGGCAGCGACGAGCAGAAAGCCGAGGCGACGGATCTGCTGAATCAGATCAAGTAAGGGCCTGACGCGCTACCCCAAAACCTGCTGCCTTCCGGCAGCAGGTTTTTTGTTTCCCGGCAAGACCCGTGGGATTCCATCAATCTTTCAGCGGCCGGATACATCCAAATGCCCACGAGAAAGAAGCTTCCAGCGGAAAGATCCCGGTCGGTAGGTGAACGACCGGCTTCGGGCCCTGCTGCAACAGGATGGTTACAGCCATGACCCGCATCGCCATCGGCATCGAATACGACGGCTCGGCCTACCACGGCTGGCAGCGCCAGAAGCACAGTTCCTCGGTACAGGAACGGGTCGAGCAAGCCCTGTCCTTTGTCGCCGACGAGGCGGTGGAACTGGTCTGTGCCGGGCGCACCGACAGTGGTGTGCACGCCCTGGAACAGGTGGTGCATTTCGATACCTCTGCCGAACGCAGCGAACGCGCCTGGCTGCTGGGTTCGAACTGTCGCCTGCCGCGGGATATCCGTCTGCGCTGGGCGCGGCCGGTGAACGAGGACTTCCATGCCCGCTTCTCGGCCATCGCCCGCAGCTATCGCTACCTGATTCTCAATGCCCCGGTGCCGAGCGCGATCTTCCATGACAAATGCTGCTGGGAACATCAGGTTCTGGACGAGGAACGCATGCATCGTGCGGCGCAGGAGCTTGTCGGCGAGCATGATTTCAGCAGCTTCCGTGCTGCCGGTTGCCAGGCAAAATCCCCGATCCGCGAGATCGAGTATCTGCGCGTGGAGCGTGCCGGCGAGTTCGTCCATATCGACATCAAGGCCAATGCCTTCCTGCATCACATGGTACGGAACATCGCCGGCAGCCTGATGGTTATCGGCAAGGGTGAGCAGCCGGAGCAGTGGCTGGGGGAGTTGCTCCAGCAACAGGATCGGCGCCTGGCGGCGATGACCGCGCCGGCTGGCGGCCTGTATTTTATTCAGGCCTTTTATCCGCCGGATTTCGATCTGCCCCAACAACCGCGACGCCCGCAGCTGTATTGATTACAATCCGCTTTGACATCGACCACTGAGCCACTCTGTCCGAATCCATGCTCCAGCAGCCCGCCCGCACCCGCATCAAGATCTGCGGCCTGAAGACCGTGGAACAGGCCCTGGCCGCGGCTCTCGCCGGTGCCGACACCATCGGGCTGGTTTTTCACGCCCGCAGCCCGCGCTGCGTCGGCCTGGATCGAGCGCTGGAGATCCGCGAGGCCCTTCCGGCCTTTGTCTCCGTCACGGCCCTGTTCATGGACGAGTCGCAGGAACTCGTGGCCGAGGTGGTCGAGCGTCTCGCCCCCGAATGCCTGCAGTTCCACGGCGCTGAAACCCCCGATTTCTGTGAACAATGGGGACGCGCCTACATCAAGGCCCTGCCCATGGGCGACCTGTCCACGGTGCGCGAAATCCTCGACTATGCCGCTCGCTATCATTCGTCTCGCGGCTTCCTTTTCGACAGCCACTCGGCTGGACGGCAAGGGGGCTCGGGTGATACATTTGACTGGTCCCGGATCCCTTCCGATTTTCCCCATCCGCTGATCCTCGCCGGCGGCCTGAATCCGCAGAATGTGGCGCGCGCGGTAACCGAGCTGCGCC
>WGBK01000035.1 GCA_015494335.1 Gammaproteobacteria bacterium
CGGCTGGGGCGAGCCTCTGGTGGTCTTTCTTTATTATACGGCGCTGATCGGCGGCGTGATGGCCGTCGGCGTGCTGCTGTGGCGCGTGATCTCCCTGGAGGTGGGCGTGTGGACCAGCGGCTCGGCCCTGAAGCGGATCTTCAACCGGGAAATGAACTTTCCCTATGGCGTGCCGATAGCAGCCGGCGCTCTGGCCGCCTTCCCCCAGAGCTGGTGGAGCGGCGTTCTTTTCGGCTGATAGTTCCGGCCACATCGCGATTCCGGATTTTTCGAAAGCCTCCGGAGCCTCCCGCTTCGGGGGCAGTTTCGTGACTGGATCGAGGAAAGGTTGTCCGAATCTCAACCACACAAGGTATTTCTTTCCCTTTATTAACCATACCTTGAGGATTTTGGGCGAGATTGAGCCTGAAAGATGAACCCGGACATCAACTTCCGAGGTTGCCGGCAGCTTCATGGCGGCCCTCGGGCAGGGGAATGGACAACAGCAGATGAACAAGACGCGCATTCTGCAGGTCACGGGAGCCCTGGGCGCTGCGGTCCTGACGCTCTTCGTGGCCAGAAACTATCTCGCCGGCGGCACCGGCAGCCCGGAGGTGGTGGTCAAGGACAACGTGGAAAAGGTCCAGATTCTGGCCGCCGCCAAGAAGATTGAAATGGGCTCGAAGATCGGCAAGGGCATGCTGCACTGGGTCGACTGGCCCAAGGACATGGTCACGGCCAGCATGATCGTGAAGAAGCCCGGCGGGCCCGGCATCAAGACGTTCGTCGGCGGTCGCGCCCAGTCTCCGCTGTTCCCGGGCGAGCCGATCGTCAAGGGCAAGATCCTCACGGTGAAGGAGGGAGGCGTGCTTTCGGCAATGCTGCCGAAGGGCATGCGGGCCATCGCCGTGCGCGTCTCCGTGGCCACCGGCGCCGGCGGCTTCATCATGCCCAATGACCGGGTGGACGTGCTGCTGACCCGCAAGGTCAAGCGGCGCACCATCACCGACACCGTGCTCAGCAACGTCCGCGTGCTGGCGATCAACCAGACCTACAAGCTCGACAAGGACGGCAAGAAGGTGGCCGATCCCACCATCAAGACCGCCACGCTCGAGCTGGAACCCGAGCAGGCCGAGCAGCTCGCGCGTGCCGAATCCCTCGGGCAGCTGGCCCTCGTGCTGCGCTCCATGGCCGACATCGGCGACAGCGAACTGGGAGATGACGGGCCGCGCCTGTCCGCCAAGTTCGCCAGGGGCAAGGGCGGCGAGGTCCGCATCCTGCGCTACGGCATTCCGCGCTACCAGGCCAGAAACTGAATGATGAGCAGGACAATGAGGAAGCAGACATCCACAATCGCCGGCCGCATGCTGAGGGCCTCCGTGATCGCCCTCGCCATGACCACGGCCATGGTCGCAACCGGAACCGTCATCGGTGCCGCGGGCATCTCCAGCGCCGAGGCGGCCGCCGCCAAGAAGCGTTTCCTGCGCCTGGGTCAGGGCAAGTCCATCGTGGTCCGGCTGCCCCGCGGCGCCGCCGATATCCTGATCGGTGATCCGAAAATCGTCGATGCGGTGATCCGCTCCAAGAAGATGATCTACATCTTCGCCAAGGAGCAGGGCGAAACCAACATCTTCTTCCTGGACAAGGGCGGCAATCCGATCCTGTCGCTGGACGTGGAGGTCGCCAAGGATCCGGTCTCGCTGCAGAAGATCATCAACCGCGCCCTGCCCAAATCCCACATCAAGGTGGAAATGATGGGCGACACGCTGATCCTCTCCGGTGTGGCCCGCACTGCCTCCGAGGCGGAACAGGCACTGAAGCTGGCGCAGCAGTTCATGTCCGAGAGCAAGGGGTTCGCCGGCTTATTCGGCTTCCGCTCCAACGGCAACATGCGCGTCGTCAACGCCATGACCATTGCCGGCAAGGATCAGGTGATGCTCAAGATGCGCATCGCAGAGGTGCAGCGCTCCGTGGTCAAGCAGCTGGGCATCGACACCCAGCTCGCCATCCGCAATCTCGGGAATTTCAGCGCCAGCGCGCTGCTTTCGTTCCCCTATTCGCTGGGCAATTCGATCGGCAGCTCCAATGCCACCCTGACCTACAACGGCAGCAAGCTGTCCTCCACCAGCGTCCTTCAGGCGATGGAACGCGACGGCCTGATGCGCATGCTGGCCGAACCGACGCTGACCGCCATTTCCGGACAGGATGCCAAGTTCTACGCCGGCGGCGAAATCCCGGTCGTCTCGGGCTGCGAGTTTGACGACAACAACAACCTGGCCTGCCAGTACACCATGAAGAAGTTCGGCGTGGCGCTGGACTTCAAGCCGGTGGTGCTCTCCAAGGGCCGCATCTCGCTGAAGGTCAAGACCGAGGTCACCGACGTCAGCAGCCGGCACACGCTGGCGATCACCGGCGGCTACAGCGTGCCCGGTTTCGAGCAGCGCTCCACGGAGACCACCGTGGAGATCCCCAGCGGCGGGACGCTGGTCATCGGCGGGCTGATCAAGGAGACCACCAAGCAGAACATCTCCGGCATTCCGGGACTGAAGAACCTGCCGATCCTCGGCCAGCTGTTCCGGTCCCGGGATTTCCAGAGCGACCAGACCGAGCTGGTCATCATGATCACGCCCTACATCGTCAATCCGGTCAACGAGAAGAAGCTGCGCACGCCCGTGGACCGGCTGAACATCGCCTCGGACCCGCAGACCATCTTCCTGGGCCGTCTGCACCGGGTCTACGGCGCGCCCGAGGGGGGCAAGGGCGGAGCCCTGACCTATCACGGGGACGTCGGCTTCATCATCGAGTGAGCCGGCAGGGGAATTCGAGGAGACAGGTATGATGCGAAGCAGTTGGGTACAACTCGTGGCGGCCCTGGGCGTGGCGACGCTGCTGGCCGGATGCACGAAGGACATGTACGCGGACCTGCATGACGAAAGGGGCTACTCGCCCGAGCTGCCCTGGCAGGTCTATCCCATCGACGTCGCCAGCGGTGCGGTGAAGCTGAAGCTGCCGGCCCGCTCGGCCAGCCTCTCGGTGGAGGAGGAGGATGCCGTCCGGCGCCTCGCCGTGCAGGCCAAGATGCTGGAGACGAAAATCGAGGTGCGCCGGCCCTCCCGGTCTCTCAATGCCGAGGTGGTGGCGGCCCGCGTGACCCGTCTGCTGACCGAGGGGGGCATCCTGCCGGAGCGTATCCGGCACCGCACCTACAAGGGCAGGGGGCCGGTGATCGTCACCTACCGCCGCAAGTTCGCCGTGACGAAGCCCTGCGGCGACTGGAGCAAGCCGGTAACGGAGACGAAAGACAACAGGCCGTACAACAACTTCGGCTGCTCCCAGCAGCACAACATCGCCGCCATGGTGGACAACCCGGAGGATTTCGAGCGTCCGCAGGTCATGGATCCGGTGGATGGCGCCAACCGCGCCGAGGCCATCGCGAAATACCGCGAGAACCGGTAGTCCCCGAGGGGACGCGTCCGGACTCCGTGACGGTAGCAAGACTTGGATGAAGAAAAGATACAACCGGTCCGTGGAGAAGAAGTAATGAACACGCCGCAAACCATCCCCGCCGCCGCGACCATGGAAGAAAACCTTCCGCCGCTGCCGCGCATCAACGTGCATGCCTTCTGCGACACGCCGGAAACCCTGCAGGTGATGCAGACGGCGGCGGCCGACAGGCGCATGAGCCGGACCTTCACGGAGATATTCTCCGGCGGCATTCCCGCAGCGGTCCAGTATTACGCCCAGACGCCGACGCCCCACCTTCTTGTGGTGGAGTCGGCCAAGCCGCGCGAGGCCATGCTCGGTGAGCTGGCCGCCCTGGCGCAGGTCTGCTCGCCGGAGACCCGCGTGGTTGTGATCGGGCACATCAACGACATTTCCTTCTACCGCCTGCTCATGTCTCAGGGCGTGGGGGACTATCTGGCGGCTCCGGTGTCGGTGCCGCAGCTTCTGGCCTCCTTTTCCTCTCTGTTCCGGCCCGAGGCCGAGCAGCTCGGCAAGGTGGCGACCTTCATGGGTGCCAAGGGTGGCGTCGGGGCTTCCGTCATCGCCCACAACGTCGCCTGGCTGATGTCCGAAAGGCATGAGACGGGCACGGTGATCGCCGACTTGGATCTGGCGTTCGGCACCGCCGGGCTGGATTTCAATGTCGACCCGGCGCAGGGCATCCTCGATGCCCTGGCCTCGCGCGAGCGTCTGGACAGCACCTTCCTCGACCGTCTGCTCCACAAGTGTTCCGAGCGCCTGATGCTGCTGGCCTCACCCGGTTCTGTGGACAAGGTTATCGACATTCAGTCCGAGACGCTGGAGATGGTGCTTGACATCCTGCGTTCCACCAGTCCGTGGACCGTGGTCGACATGCCCACCTCCTGGGGCGACTGGATGAAGGCGGCCCTGGTGCAGACCGACACTCTGGTGATCGTCTCGACGCCGGAGCTCGCCTCCCTGCGCAATACCAAGTCCCTGGTGGACATGCTGAAGGTGATCCGCCCCAATGACGAGCCACCCCTGCTGGTGCTCAACCAGGTGGACATGGGCAACCGGCCCGAGATCCCTGCGGCCAAGTTCTCCAGCGCCGTGGGACTGGAGGTGACGGCGGAAATTCCCTTTGACGCGCAGACCTTCGGCCAGGCCGTGACCAACGGCCAGATGATTGCCGAGGTGGCGCCGAGATCGAAGGCGGCTCAGGAGCTGGAGCGGCTGACCGCCCGGCTGCTCGGTATCGAGGAGGAGCAGGAGAAGGCCGGACGGTCCATCTTCCAGCCGATACTGGAGAAGCTGAAGAAGAAGAAGGGTTGAACGAGGGGGCTCGTAGGTAGATGTTTGGCAAGCGTGGTGACATGAATTCCCGGCCTCCCGTTCCTCCCGAGGAACGGGCGGGAATGCCGGGAGAAGATACTGGACGGCCCGCCGGGGCTGCCGGCGGGATGGTGCCGCCTGCTCCGGCCGCATCCGACCCCGGCACCACGCCACTTGCCGGTGCCGGTGACGCTCCCGGCTTTGCCGAGGGTGCGCCCGCGGCCGCGATGCCGGGCATGACGCCCGCAATGCCGCAGCCAGGCATGCCCGCAGGCACGCCGGAGGCGGGCGGCTTCCAGACGGCCGCATCCTTCGCCCCCGAAGCGGGAATGGCGGCCCCCTTCGGCGCGCCCGCCGCCGGAATGCCTGCGACCGGAATGCCGGCAGCCGCGGTTCCGCCGGAGGGCATGCCCGCCGCGCCAGTGGCACCGCAGCCCATGCAGGCGCCGCAGCCGCAACCGGCGCAGGCACCGCAGCCGCAGTCTCAGACCCAGCCGGCGATGCAGGAGAAGAAGGAGTCCACGCCGCGCCCCGTGCAGCGGTCGGAGGACTACTACAACATCAAGGCCGGCATCTTCAACGCGCTCATCGACGCCATCGATCTGACCCAGCTCACCCAGCTGGATCCGGAGAGCGCGCGCGACGAGATCCGCGACATCGTCAACGAGATCATCGCCATCAAGGACGTTGCGATGTCCATCGCCGAGCAGGAGGAGCTGCTCGAGGACATCTGCAATGACGTTCTGGGCTTCGGTCCGCTGGAGCCGCTACTGAAGCGCGACGACATCGCCGACATCATGGTCAATGGTGCCGACAAGTGTTTCATCGAAGTGGACGGCAAGATCATCGATGCCGGCATCCGTTTCCGCGACAATGCCCAGCTCCTGAACATCTGTCAGCGGATCGTTTCGCAGGTGGGACGTCGTGTCGATGAAGCCAGCCCGATCTGCGACGCCCGTCTGGCCGATGGTTCCCGCGTCAACGTGATCGTGCCGCCGCTGGCCATCGATGGCCCTGCGCTCACCATCCGCAAGTTCAAGAAGGACCGGCTGAAGCTCGAGGATCTGGTGAAGTTCGGTTCGATTACGCCGGAGGGCGCCGAGATCCTCAAGA
Organism: Gammaproteobacteria bacterium; assembly: GCA_015494335.1. GTDB lineage: Bacteria > Pseudomonadota > Gammaproteobacteria > S144-22. Next base: position 5,890 of record WGBK01000035.1, read on the forward strand.
TCATCGGCCGGGTGCGCTGCAACGTGCTCATCTCCGGCGGTACCGGTTCGGGCAAGACGACGCTGCTGAACTGCCTGACCGCCTATATCGATCATGACGAGCGCATCATCACCTGCGAGGACGCCGCGGAGCTCCAGCTGCAGCAGGAGCACGTGGTGCGCCTTGAGACCCGTCCGCCGAACCTGGAAGGCGAAGGCGAGATCACCATGCGCGATCTGGTGAAGAACTGTCTGCGCATGCGTCCTGAGCGCATCATCGTCGGCGAGGTGCGCGGCCCGGAGGCCTTCGACCTTCTGCAGGCCATGAACACCGGCCACGACGGCTCCATGGGCACGTTGCACGCAAACAGTCCGCGCGAGGCGCTGTCCCGTCTGGAAGCGATGATCACCATGGGCGGTTTCGACCTGCCATCGCGCACCATCCGCGAGATGATCGTCGGCTCCATCGACGTCATCATCCAGGCGGCGCGCCTGCGTGACGGCTCGCGCAAGATCACGCACATCACCGAGGTGACCGGCATGGAGGGCGACGTGATCATCACGCAGGACCTCTTCATCTACGACATCGAGGGCGAGGACGCCGACGGCAAGGTGATAGGCACCCACCGCTCCACCGGCATCGCCCGCCCGGCCTTCTGGGACCGCGCCCGCTACTACGGCGAGGAGGTGCGGCTGGCCGAAGCGCTGGAGAAGGCCGAAAGACGGACCGAAGGGGGCGGGCAGGCCTCCGACCTGCGGTCCTACTGAGCGAGACTGGAATGCACGGACGCGGCCGGCCCGCAAGGCCGGCGCGGCGGCAAGGGGAGTGACGGACGGTGAATGATCAGTACATGTCCATGATCGTGCTGGCGGGCTTGGCGGTCGTCATGGCCGGTGCCGCATGGCTGCTCATGTCGGCCATCTTCTCCGGCAGCAGCGCCGCGAAGCGTGCCGATCAGATCGTCGGCGGCGCCGAGCGCAAGCGCAAGCTCGATACGCTCGTCGACAAGAAGAAGGAGGGCCGCCGCAAGCAGATCGAGGAGACCCTCCGTCAGCTGGAGGAAGACGAGAAGGAGCGCAAGCGGCGCATCACGCTGGCGGTGCGCCTGCGGCGGGCGGGCCTGAGCATTGACGAGCGCCAGTTCTACACCTTTTCGGCCGCCGTGGGGATGTTCCTCGCTTTCATCACCTACATGCTGCTGGCCGATCTGGATCCCACGCTGCGCAATCTGCTGGCCGCCGGCGCCGGCGTGGTGGGCTTTCTGGGGCTGCCCCGCTGGTACATTTCCATGCTCGCCAACAAGCGGCAGCAGAAGTTTCTCAACGACCTGCCGGACGCCATCGACATCATGGTGCGCGGCCTGCGTTCCGGCCTGCCGGTGACCGATGCCATGAAGGTCATCGCCACGGAGTTGCCCCCGCCCATCGGTCCGGAATTCATCGAGGTCGTGGAGGGGCAGAAGATCGGTATCTCCCTGGAACAGGGGCTGGAGCGCATGTACACCCGCATGCCGCTGCCGGAGGTGAACTTTCTGGCCATCGTGGTCGCCATCCAGCGGCAGACGGGCGGCAACCTGTCCGAAACCCTGGCCAATCTCTCCCGCGTGCTGCGCGACCGCAAGAAGATGAAGCAGAAGGTGCGTGCCGTTTCGCAGGAGGCCAAGGCCTCCGCCGCCATCATCGGCTCTCTGCCCTTCGTCATCATGGGTGTGATCTCGTTCCTCAGCCCCGGCTACTTCAATCCGCTGTGGACCACCAAAACCGGCAACATCATGGTCACGGCGTCGGCCATCTGGATGCTGATCGGCGTTCTGGTGATGCGCAAGATCATCAATTTCAAGTTCTGATCTCCGGAGAACTTCCCGATGGAAACCGTCTACAGCCTGTTCGAACTGCAGAATCTGATCTCCATCGTCATCGCCGGTCTGGTGTTCCTGACCGTCATGACGGTGATCGTGCCCATGTTCGAGCAGCAGAATCTCAACAAGAAGGCCGATCTGGTAACGGTGGAGCGCGAGCAGATGCGTGCCCGCCACAAGGCCCAGCTGAAGCAGCAGAAGAAGATGGGTTCCCTGCGCGACAAACCCAAGGGCCTGATGCTGCAGCTGGTGGAGGCGCTCAATCTGAAGACGCTCTTCGAGGCCGACAATGCCCGGCAGATGCTGCGCAGCGCCGGTTACCGCACGGAAAAGCATCTCATCACGTTCCTCGCCGCGCGGGTGATCGCGCCGGTAGTGCTGGCCGTGGTCGGCTACGTCTACATGAGCCAGCTGCAGGACATGCCGCCGCTGATGCGCATGGTCGCGGCCCTGGGTGGCGCGGCCTTCGGCTACTACCTGCCCAACCTGGTGGTGGTGAACATGATCAAACGCCGCCAGGAGTCCATCAAGCAGGTGTGGTCGGACGCCCTCGACCTGCTGCTGATCTGCGTGGAAGCGGGCATGTCGGTGGAGCAGGCCATGCACAAGGTCTCCATGGAGATCGCCAGTGCCTCCGTGCCGCTGGCCGAGGAGTTGCAGTACACCCTGGCCGAATTGTCCTATATCGGTGATCGTGCGCAGGCCTTCACCAATCTCGCCAAACGCGTCGATCTGCCCACCATCAAGGCCGTGGTCACCGCCCTCATCCAGTCCGAGAAATACGGTACGCCGCTCGGCCAGTCCCTGCGCGTGCTGGCGGAGGAAAACCGCAACGACCGCATGATGGAGCTGGAGAAGAAGGCGGCCTCGCTGCCACCGAAGCTCACCGTGCCGATGATCCTGTTTTTCCTGCCGGTGATCTTCATCGTGGTGCTCGGTCCCTCGTTCCTCATGCTGGCCGACAAGTGGTGAGGTCGGAGACATCGCCGGATCATGAAAAAGGGGCCGCTGCATGCAGCGGCCCCGTCCGTTCGTAATGGTCCTCTCCCGCCGTCTATGACTTCAGGCGGTGCATCTTGATGATGCCCAGCAGGTACTTCTCGATGAACGGCTCCGAGACGCCCTTGCGCACCTTGCGCAGGAAGTACTTCTCGAAGGCGATCTTGGCCAGATGCACCCACTTGCCCGAGGTGGACCAGTTGACGTTGCGCGGCGGATTCTGCGGCTTGGCGTAGAAGACCATGCCGGTGTTGCCGAGATCCGCCAGGCACATGGCGTTCCATGTCGGCTCGTGGGTGGGCTCGTCACCGCGCAGCAGCTCGCCGATGTTCTGCACCGCCGCGGTGACCATGGATTCGATCATGTAGCCCGTTTTCGGCACGCCGACCGGCACCGGCGTCTCCTCAAGCGGCGCGATGGCGATGCACACGCCGACGGCGAAGATGTTCGGATACTTCGGATTGCGCTGGTGCTTGTCGACGATGATGAAGCCGCCGGGATTGGTCAGCCCCTCGATGCCGAACACCGCGTCCACACCGGCGAAGGAGGGCAGGATCATCGAGAACTTGAAGTCCAGCTCGTGCTTCTTCTTCTCGTTGCCGTCCTCGTCGACCTCCGTGACATGCATCTTGCCGGGCTCGACCTTGTCGATCTTGGCGTTGGTGATCCATTTGATGTTGCGGTCGCGGAACTCCGACTCCAGCATGCCCTTGGTGTCACCGACGCCGCCCAGACCGAGATGGCCGATGTAGGGCTCCGAAGTGACGAAGGTCATCGGCACCTTGTCACGGATGCCGCGCTTCTTCAGATCGGTGTCCATGATGG
>WGBK01000036.1 GCA_015494335.1 Gammaproteobacteria bacterium
TCATGACCCTGTGTATCGAAAAGCGCGGGGTGCAGAAGCAGGTGCAGTACATGGGCAGTCAGGTACAGCTGGAATACGAGCTGCCGCTGTCCGAGGTGGTGCTGGATTTCTTCGACCGCCTCAAGAGCGTAAGCCGGGGCTATGCTTCCTTCGATTACGAGTTCCTGCGTTTCGAGGCCGCCAACCTGGTCAAGCTGGATATCCTCATCAACGGCGAACGGGTCGATGCCCTGTCGATCATCGTTCATCGCGACAATGCCGAGTATCGCGGACGCGAGCTTGCGAGCAAGATGAAGGAGCTGATTCCACGGCAAATGTTCGACGTTGCGATCCAGGCCGCGATCGGCTCCAACATCATCGCCCGGACCAATGTCAAGGCACTGCGCAAGAATGTGACCGCCAAGTGCTATGGTGGTGATGTCACGCGCAAGAAGAAATTGCTGGAAAAGCAGAAGGCCGGCAAGAAACGCATGAAACAGGTAGGCAAGGTGGAAATCCCGCAGGATGCCTTCCTCGCCGTGCTGCAGGTCGACAACAAGTAAAACAATCTATATTGGACCCTCAAACCATGATCGATTTCGATTTCGAATTCTTCCTTGTCCTGGCCGTCGTCTTCAGCGGATTGCTGTGGGGCATCGACAGCCTCTTCTTTGCCTCCAAACGACGCCAGCATCAGGGGCAGGGCGTGGCTGCCCGGGAGCCTGTACTGGTAGAGTATGCGCGCTCCTTCTTTCCGGTGCTGCTGGTGGTACTGCTGCTGCGCTCCTTCCTCTACGAGCCCTTCCGCATTCCCTCCGGGTCGATGATGCCGACGCTGCTGGTCGGCGATTTCATACTCGTCAACAAGTACGACTATGGCCTGCGATTGCCGGTATTGCACACCAAACTGACCGAGGGCGAAGCGCCGAAACGCGGTGACGTGATGGTATTCCGCTTCCCCGAAAACGAATCGCTGGATTTCATCAAGCGCGTCATCGGTCTGCCCGGCGACCACATCCAGTATTACAACCGCCGTCTGACCATCAACGGCAAGCCGTTGCCGGTAGAGTATCTGGGCAAGTACGAAGGGCAGGGCACCGGGCCGGACAGCATGCAGGGCGCCGAAGTTTACAAGGAAACCATCGACACCGTGACCCACCTGATGATGACTGACCCGAAGGTGCCCTACAGCGCCGACGGCGAGCTGGTTGTTCCGCAAGGGCAGTATTTTGTCATGGGCGATAACCGTGATCACAGCAACGACAGTCGTTACTGGGGTTTCGTGCCCGAGAAGAACCTGGTGGGCAAGGCCGTGGGCATCTGGATGCACTGGGATTGGCGCAATGGCGGCAGTGGGCTAGACTTGTCTCGTATCGGCGCATTGCCAACCCAATAAAGATCACCCGCACAGGTACGAACATCATGAATCATCGTCAACAGAACGGCATGACCACCCTCGGCTGGATCATCGTCATCGCCATCTTCAGTTTCATCGTCGTTACCGGTTTCAAGATTCTGCCGCTGTATCTGGATTTCATGAATGTGAAGAATGCGATGCAAGCGGTGGAACGGCGGGCCGAGGAAGGCGACAGCAAGGTCGATCCGCGCTCCAAGCGCGATCTCTGGGTTTCTCTTGCAAACCAGTTGAAGATCAATTCCGTGTACGGTCTGAAAAAGGAGAACTTCAAGTTCAAGCGCAAGGATGGCGTGACCACCATCACCGTGGACTACGAAGCCCGCAAGCCCTATTTCGATCGCATGTTCATTGGCGCCCATTTCGTCTATTCGGTGGATATCAACAAGTGAGTTCCCTGAAGAAGCTGCAGGTCGTTCTCAACTATTCGTTTCAGGATGAGCAGCTGCTGCAGAAGGCGATCACCCACCGCAGCTTCTCCAAGTCACTCAACAACGAGCGCCTCGAATTCCTCGGCGACAGCGTGCTGGGCCTGGTCATCTCCGAACATCTGTTCAAGCGTCTGAAGAAGGCTACCGAGGGCGAGCTGAGCCGTATCCGCGCCAGCCTGGTGAAGGAAGACGCGCTGGCGATGGTGGCCCGGGATATCAATCTCGGCGACTACCTGCGGCTGGGTAGCGGCGAACTCAAGAGCGGCGGTTTTCGCCGCGCCTCGATTCTCTCCGATGCCATGGAAGCCATCTTCGGCGCCATCTATCTCGATGGCGGCTTTGACCAGGTGCGCAAGACCATTCACTACCTCTACGAGGACTACCTGGTCACCCTGCCGGAACCGAAGGATCTCAAGGATCCGAAGACCAGTCTGCAGGAGTACCTGCAGGGCGTGAAACAGCCGCTGCCCGTGTACCAGGTGGTCAAGACCGAGGGCAAGTCCCACGACCAGACCTTCACCGTGGAGTGCCGCATTCCCGGCCTGGGCCTGGTTACCACGGGCACCGGCAACAGCCGCAAGCGCGCCGAGCAGATGGCAGCCTCGGCGGCTCTCAAGCAGACGGCAAGGCATCATGGCGGATGATTTCCGCTGTGGCTTCGTCGCCCTCATCGGCAAGCCCAACACCGGCAAGTCCACGCTGATGAACGCGCTGATCGGTGAGAAGCTGTCGATCACCGCGCCGCGTCCCCAGACTACCCGCCATCAGATCCTCGGCATCAAGACCACCGATCACTGCCAGTGCATCTTCGTGGACACGCCGGGGCTGCACCGGGATCAGAAGAAAGCCATCAATCGCTACATGAATCGCGCGGCCGGCAGCGTCATCGATGATGTCGATCTGGTCTGCGTGCTGCTCGACGCGCGCCGCATCGACGAGGAAGACCTTGCGGTGCTCGAACGACTGCCGAAGCACGACCGGGTGTTGCTGATTCTCAACAAGATCGATCGCATGTCCAAGCCGGATCTGTTGCCGGTGATCCAGCGCCTGTCCGAGACCGCGCCGGGCCGCGAAATCATCCCGGTCTCCGCGTTGAAGCGGGAGAATCTCGACCACCTGATCGAGGAGATCGAAAAGCGGCTGCCGGTGGGCGTGCCGCAATACCCCGACGATCAACTCACCGACCGTCCCATGCGCTTCATCGTCGCCGAGATCGTGCGCGAGAAGCTGTTCCGGCGGCTGACCCAGGAATTGCCCTACGCGCTGACCGTCAGCGTCGATCATTATCGTCAGGAGAACGATCTGCTGCGCATCTCGGCCACCGTCTGGGTCGAGCGCAAGTCCCAGAAGGGCATCATCATCGGCAAGGGCGGGCAGCAACTGAAGCAGATCGGCAGCGAGGCGCGGGCCGACATCGAGCGCCTGGTCGGGCAGAAGGTATTTCTGCAGCTGTGGGTCAAGGTGCGCGAAGGCTGGTCCGACGACGAGCGTTCGCTGGCGGCTTTCGGTTACAGCGAGACATAGATGACTCGTATTCCGTTATCCATTCGCGCATGGCCACTGGTGCGGCACGCGATTAGACGACGAGCCCCTGTTTGATGATCGGGAATGTCGACGATCAACCGGCCTTCATCCTGCATCGCCGTGACTACCGCGAATCCAGCCTTCTGCTCGAACTGATCACTGCCGATCACGGCCGGGTTCCGGCGTTGGCCAGGGGCGCGCGCAAGCGTCGCGACGTGGGCAGTTTTCAACCCGGCTGCCGACTGTCGGTGGGCTGGCGCGGTCGGGGCGAGCTGAAGACCCTGGCCGGCATCGAAAGCCGTCGCATCGAGATCCCTGCCGATTGCCAGCTGCCGCTGCTCTATGTCAACGAACTGCTGATCGCCCTGTTGCCCCGTTTCGAACCCCAACCCGGCCTGTTCGAGCGCTACCAGCATCTGCTGCTGTCCTTTGCCGCGGGCGACCTGCAGGCGGCCCTGCGCGGTTTCGAGATGGACCTGCTCGCCACTCTGGGACTGATGCCAAGCCTTGACCGGCAGGCCGACGGCTCCGCGCTGCAGCCGGATTTTCACTATCGTTTGCAGCCCCAGGGCGGGTTGCAGCCCTGCATGGACAATCACAGGGGCGCATTGACAGGCAAGCGCTGGCTGGCCATCGCAGAACGCGATTTCGGGAGCGAGGAGCCGCGTTCCGATGCCTTGCGCGTGCTGCGCAAAATCATCGATTCCAACCTGGGTGGGCGGGAGCTACAATCGCGCAAACTCTATCTGCAAATGACGAGAAAGGACTGACATGACGGCTTCCCCCCTTCTGCTTGGCGTCAATATCGACCATGTGGCCACGCTGCGCCAGGCGCGCGGCACGCGCTATCCCGACCCGGTCACGGCGGCCCTGATCGCCGAGCAGTCGGGCGCGGACTCGATCACCTTTCATCTGCGCGAGGACCGGCGCCATATCCAGGAGCGCGATGCGCGCCTGCTCAAGGAGATGACCCAGACCAAGCTCAACCTGGAAATGGCGGTTACCGACGAGATGCTGGCCTTCGCCGAGGAACTGCAGCCGGAAGATTGCTGCCTGGTGCCGGAAAAGCGCGAGGAGCTGACTACCGAGGGCGGGCTCGATGTGATCGAACATTTCGAGCGGGTGCGGCAGGCCTGCGAACGCCTGGCGGCGGCGGGTACGCGCGCCTCCCTGTTCATCGATGCCGATCGGGCCCAGATCGACGCCGCGGTGGACTGCGGAGCGCCGGTAGTGGAGATCCACACCGGGCACTTCGCCGATGCCGTCGGCGAGGAACAACAGCGCCTGTTGCAGGATATCCAGGCCGCCATCGCCTATGCCCATGAGCGCGGCCTGCAGGTCAATGCCGGGCATGGCCTGAACTACCACAATGTCCAGGCCATCGCCGCCAACCCTCTGCTGGTCGAGCTGAACATCGGCCATGCCATCATTGCCGATGCGGTATTTCGTGGTCTGGCCGAATCGGTACGCGAGATGAAGCGATTGATGCTCGAAGCGCGCGACCTGGCCGGGGTCTGAAGTGCTGGCGGGGATCGGGGTCGATATCGCCGAGACGGCGCGCTTCGAGCGGCTGCAACAGCGCTTTGGTGACCGCATCGCAAGACGCATCCTGACCGAGCGGGAATTCGACCGTTACCTGCAACGGCAACGCAGCGCGACCTTCCTGGCGAGCCGTTTCGCGGCCAAGGAAGCCGCCAGCAAGGCCCTGGGCACCGGTATCGCCCGGGGCGTCCGCTTTCACGATATCGAGATCAGCAACAACGAGGCGGGAAAGCCGGAGCTGAGTTTCCACGGTACGGCCGCGGAAATGCTGCGGCAGCGGGGAATCCGTCAGAGCCTGCTGTCGCTGTCCGACGAAAAACACTATGCCGTGGCCATGGTGGTGCTGGAGGCTGGCGACCCGGCTTGCTGAGTCAGGCGGCGCCGAGGGTCCGCAGCTCCTCGGCAATCGCTTCCAGCTCGGCGGCTACCTGGCGACTGAACTCGAGTACCGCTGTCCGGTCCCGCTGCTTGTGCTCGGGCCAGGCCTTGAGTCGTTCGCGCAGCCGGGGCAGGGCGGCGTAGCAGGTCACCCCCTGCAGCTTGTGCATGATGGCAGCGATCTCGGCTGCCGTTACCCCGGGCCAGTCCCTGTCCTCTGCCGAGTCGACCAGTTCCTGCAGTTGACGGGCATGCTCGGGCATCTCCTTTTGCATCAGGCGGTAGAGATCCTGGGCCAGGTTCTCGTTGTTGGCCGACAGCTTCAACGTGCCCGCATAATCGATGACCGGAAGAACGGTCTCTGTTTCGCTGCTGCCCTCTGCCCGGTCGCCGATCTCGTCCGGCAGCGGTTCCTGGTCGAGCAGGCGGCGCAGCTTGCGCTCGTCCAGGGGCTTGCCGAGATAATCGTCGAATCCCTGGTCGAGCAACTGCTGTTTCTGCTCCGGCATCACGTTGGCGGTCAGGGCGACGATCGGCGCCTTCAGCTGCGGAGCCCGTTCGCGCAGCATCCTCATCAACTCGATGCCGTCGATGCCGGGCATCTGGATGTCGAGCAGGATGATGTCGAATTCCCGGGCATCGAAGGCCTGCAGGGCCTGCTCGGCATTCTCCGCCTCCACGCAATGATGCCCCCACAGCCGGATCAGCTCGCTGCCGAGAGCGAGGTTGATGGCGTTGTCATCCACCAGCAGAATGTGCTTGCCGCCCCGGCCTGCTTGCGGCGTAGGCTCGTCGGCCAAGGGGTTTTCCTCCTTGTCCTGCTGTCGGCTTTGCCGGTCCAGCAACTGCCGTTCGAGTTCGTGGCTGGTATTGATGATGGCGATGAACTCGAACTCGTTGAGCAGTTCCGGTTCCACCAGGCTGACATCGTAGTGCATGAGGATGCAGTGGCATTGTTGCCGGATCTCGGCGTCCATCAGCTGCCGCGGGTCGATGCGATGGTGTCGCAGATCGAACACGATGACATCCAGGTAGGGCAGATTCTGCTTCAGCTGCAGATGCAGGGAAGTCAGGTCGCTGTGCTCGTCGAGCCGCTCGGTTTCGGTGAAGAAGCCGATGCGGTTGTACAGGGATTGCAGTTCCTGCACGCAGCGATCGGTGCAGCCGAAGATCATTGCGCTGCGCTCGGTATGCAGGCGCGGCTGCTGTTCCACTGAATAGAAGGGCTTGAAGGGCAGGATCAGGGTGAAGCAGGAACCCTTGCCCTGTTCACTCTCGAGCAGAATGTCGCCGCCCATCAGCACTGCCAGGTTGCGCGAGATGACCAGGCCCAGGCCGGTGCCCGAGTAGTGCCGGTTGCTGTCGGACTCGATCTGGGTAAAGGCCTGGAACAGCTGTGCCTGGTCTTCCTCGGAGATGCCGATGCCGCTGTCCTCGACCAGGAAGCGCAGCATGATCTGGCTGCTGCTCTCGTCCTCCATGTAGAGGGTCAGGGAAACGAAGCCGCTGTCGGTGAACTTGATGGCGTTGCCGAGCAGGTTGACGAGGATCTGCTTCAGCCGCAGCTTGTCGCCGATCAGCTGGCGCGGGGTGTCGCTGTAGACGATCAGGTGCAGATCGATCTGCTTTTCCAGTGCGTTGGAAAACAGGCTGTCGCGGGTCGATTCGACCAGCTCGTAGAGATCGAAGGGATTTTCGTTGATGTCGATCTTGCCGGACTCGATCTTGGAGAAGTCGAGGATCTCGTCGACGATGGCCCGCAGGTCGCGGGTGGATTGCTTGATGATGTCGATGTAGCGGTTCTGGTCGTTGTCGAGGGCCGTTTTTTCCAGCAGGTTGACGAAACCCTGGATGCCGTTGATCGGGGTGCGGATCTCGTGGCTCATGTTGGCCAGGAACTGGGATTTCACCTGGTTGGCGTACTCGGCCTGGTCGCGGGCCTGGGACAGCTCGCGGTTCTTGTATTCGAGGTCGGTGATCGCATTCATCAGCTCCAGGGTTGCTCCCTTGATCTTCTGGTCCAGTTGCATGCGGTTTGCCAGCAGCGCCTGGGACATGCTGTTGAAGCCCTCCTGGACCTCGCCGATCTCGTTGTTCTCGACCTCCTCGATGGTCTGCCCGAGATTGCCGGCCTCGACCTCCTTGATATGCCGCAGCAGGCTGAAAACCGGTTGCGTGATGCGTCGGCTGATGACCCAGGCCATCAGGGCGGCCAGAAGCAGCATGGCGATGAACAGTATGCCGCCGCGCAGGAAGCTCTGGCGGATCTGCTCGCGCAGAGCCTGGCGCGACAGGTAGAGGTGCACGCGGCCGATGGTGCTGGGAGTGGATTCCTCGGTGGAATCGGGATCGAAGACATCGAACAGATTGAGACTCTGGCTGCGTATCACATGGCGGTAGTAGTAATAATCGTCGATATGATCGGGCCGGTAGTCACGCGATGCGGCTTGGGCAATGATCTTGCCGCGGGCATCGTAGACCGACAGATAGACCACATCCGGGTTGCGCAGGCTTTGCTCGAGCAGGCGGCGGATCGCATCGTGGTTGCCCGAATAGAGATAGAATTCGGAGGCGCTGGCTATCTGCTGTGCCATCAGCTCGCCCTTGCTGCGTAGCAGTTGTTCGGCCTGGCTGATGCCGCGCTCGATCAGTACGCTGGTAAAGAACAGGTCGATCAGCAACACCGGCAGCAGCGTGGCGAACAGGATCTGGTGACGGATGCTGGACTTCTTTTTCATGGGCCGAGCTTGCGGATGGCTTCGTGCAGCTCATCCAGCTGCGGCAGCTGGATGTCGAGGGATTCGGCCACGCGTTGATTGACCTCGATGGCAAAATAGCGGGCCAGCGAATAGGGGCGTTCAGGCGGATTGCCTTGCAGCCAGTTCAGGCTCAATTCTGCGATCTGCCGGCCGATCTGTTCCGGTGTCGTGTAGAGAGCGCCGAGGGCGCCGGCCCGAACATGGGATAGAGAGTAGCTGATGACCGGTTTGCGCAGGCGATAGGCGGCAAGCAGGATGCCCTTCAGAGTCTTGCGGTTGTAGATGTCGGGTGACGGTACGGCGAGCAGGTTGTCGCTCTGTTGCAGCAAGCGTCGTACTGCTGCGACCGGGTTGGCATGGTCGCTGCGCAGGGTCTTCTGGATGACTTCGACGCCTTCCCGGTCGGCCTTCTCTTGCAGTTCGGCCGGGTTGTAGGCGGCTTCTTCCGAATCCAGCAGACCGATCCTTCGCCCACCGCTCAGCAGGTGGTCAAAACGCAGCACGCGTTCCATCGGCTGGTCCAGCAACAGGCTGTGGCTGTCGATCAGGGGCGGGTCGGTGAGGTACTGGTAGCGGGTCAGGTAGGCGTGCAGCATCGGTCGCTCGAGATCCAGGCCGCCGAGCTGGCGCATCGCCCGGGCGCCCAGGGTGACGATCAGACTGGCATGGGCGAGTCCTTCGCGCCGGCTTTCGATCTGATCGCTGGAAATGGAGATGATCTGTCCGACCTGATCGGACAGTCGTTTCTCGATCTGCTGGATGCTGCGCTGGAAGAAGGGGTTGTCGCTACTGCTTACGATCCACAGCACGCGATCCTGCGGGGCCAGGTCCGGGTTGACCAGAATCGAACCCATCGCGCCCGTCAGCCAGAACAGACCGAGCAACAGCAAATGGGCGCGAAAAGGCCTTGGGTTCCATCGATACTTCATTCCTGCGATCCTTAGGTCCCGTTGCGGTGTCAGAATTCTCCGGACAGGCGCAGCACCCAGGCTGGCCCGTGTTCGTTCGCGATGTAGTCGTTGTATTCCTTCAGCAGGTCCTTGCCAATCAGTTCAAGGCGCAGCGCGTGTTCGCTCTCGATTTGATAGCTCCAGCGCAGATCCAGCTTGTCGTAGGCGGGCACATGCTTGCGCCGGTCGGTCCAGGCGAATTCACCGACATGGAACCAGACGCCCGAGATCTGCTGGCGGTCGCTCAGGTTGTAGTGGCCGCCGACAAAGCCGTTATGCTCGGGGAAGCTGACCTCCTGTTCCTCGCTGAAGCTGTCGGCGGTAACCCAGCTGTAGCCGCCGAACCAGCGCAGACGAGCGTCGCTGGCGCTGTAGTTGAAGGACAACTCGATACCCTGTGCCTTGGTGGCGCCCTGGTTGACCGGGAAGTCGTAGGTCTGGGCAGTGCCGGTTTCCGGGTCCGGGTCCACGGTCATGTCGAGGTTCACGATCTGGTCATCGATGCGATAGCTGAACAGCTTGACGTCGGTGGTCATCTGATCGCCCATCCAGCGGCTGTACAGGCCGATCTCCCGCGACAGGATGGATTCGGCGGTGATGTCCGGATTGGAGCGGAAACGGGTCAGGTAGAAGGTCTGACTGACCGGTGGCGGCAGGTCGACGCTGAACTGGGTCTTGCCCTCGACCTCCCACAGGATCGGGTTGCGGTTGGCTTTCGATGCCACCAGGCGCAGGCTGTGCCGGTCGAACAGCCGGATCAGCGACAGCCGACCGCTGTTCTCGCGATCGGTCTTGTCGCTGTCCTCAATCATCAGTCCGGCATCCAGCAACCAGTCCGGATTCAGACGCCATTCCAGGCTGCCGAACAGTCGTCGGGTCGTCTGCTGGTGATTTTCCTGGTCGTTGAACAGGTAGAAGGAGCGCACCCGGTCATGGCGCAGGTTGCCGCCGTAGTTGATCTGCAGATCCGGTGAGAGCCAGCGATTCTGGTACAACTCCAGTTCGCTGCGGGTGGAATCCCGGTCCAGGTCCACCCAGGTATCGAAAGGCGGCAGCAACTGAAACTGCGGGTTGCCGGTCAGTTCGGCCAGGAAATCGTTGAGGGGAGCAGTGCGGTAGTGGTCATCGACCTGTTGCCGGGTCAGGGTCAGACGCACGCGGCTGGTGACCTGGTCGTCGATGGCTTCCCAGGAGCCGTTGAAATAGCCGTTGTCGGTCAGTTCTTCGTGGAAGGGGTCCGTGACATCGCCATCCCCGAGGTTGACCAAGGCATCGCTGAAACCAAGCTGCAGGGTCCAGAAACGATTATAGGCGCTGAGATAGTCCATACGCAGGTTGATCTTGTTGACCCGCTTGCTGTCACGCAGATCGCTGTAACCGGCATCCTCTTCGTGGCCGAGGCTGAAACGCCAGTCCAGGTCCTCGTTATTGCCGCCGTAGCGGTAGTAGAGGCGCTGGATGCCGCTGTCCGAATCGAGGGAGGTGGCGCCCGACAGCGCGTGGCCGAGGTCCTCGGCGGAATGACGGGTGATGATGTTGATGGTGGCGAGGAAGGCATTGGCGCCGTAGGTCACGGCATTGGGGCCGCGGGTGATCTCGATGCGCTCGATGTCCTCGATCAGCAGCGGCAGGTTGTTCCAGGGAATGCCCCCGTAGGAGGGGATAAATACCGAGCGGCCATCGATCAATACCTGCAGTCGCCGCATCCAGCGTGCGCCCAGCCCCTGGTAAGTGACCACCGGGGAGTTGTCGTAGTAGTAACCGACGATAAAGCCCGGGGCCAGCCTGAGGATCTCGGCCAGGCTGGTGGCGCCGGAATCGCGGATCATCTGGCGGTCGATGACGCTGACCGAGGCCGGCGATTCGGCCAGCGGCTTGTCCAGACGCGATACCGTCAGCACGATGGGCGCCTCGCCGTAGAAATCGTCCTCGGCGCGGTAATCGGCGAAACCGGGCAATGCGTTCAACAGCAGCAGCAAGGCCGGAATGAACGGGACATGGGATCGGGCAGGCATGGATCACTCCGTGCGTGTCGGGCCCGCGTAGTGCGGGGCCAGGGATTCGAGTACACTATGCGGCAGTTTTTGCGAGCCGAGTCATCAATGTATCTGCAGGATTATATCGGAAACACGCCGCTGGTGACATTGCAGCATCTGGGCAATCCGGAGCGCGGCAATCGCGTGCTGGTCAAGCTCGAGGGCAACAACCCGGCGGGTTCGGTCAAGGATCGTCCGGCACTGCACATGATCGCCCGCGCCGAGGAGCGCGGCGACATCCGCCCCGGCGATACGCTGATCGAGGCCACCAGCGGCAATACCGGCATTGCGCTGGCCATGGCGGCCGCGGTCAAGGGCTATCGAATGACCCTGATCATGCCCGAGAACATGAGCCTGGAGCGCCGCGCGGTGATGAAGGCCTACGGCGCCGAGCTGATCCTGGTCAGCCGCGAGGAAAGCATGATGGGCGCCCGCGATCTGGCCGAACGCATGGCGCGGGAAGGCAAGGGCTGGCTGGTCGATCAGTTTTCCAACCCCGACAACCCGGAATCCCATTATCTGGGCACAGCGCCCGAGATATGGAGCCAGAGCGAGCAGGAAATCACCCATTTCGTCAGTGCCATGGGCACTACCGGCACCATCGTCGGTTGCTCGCGTTACTTCAAGGAGGTGAATCCGGCGATCGAGGTGATCGGGGTGCATCCGGCCGAAGGGGCAACCATCCCCGGCATCCGGCGCTGGCCCGAGGCTTATCTGCCGAAGATCTACGATCCCAGCCATATCGACCGCGTGCTGGATGTGAGCCAGCAGGAAGCGGAACAGACCACGCGCGAACTGGCGGCGCGCGAAGGTATCTTCTGCGGGGTTTCATCCGGCGGTGCGGTCGCCGTGGCGCTGCGGCTGGCGCGGCAACTGGAAAACGCGACGCTGGTGGCGATCATTGCCGATCGTGGCGATCGCTACCTGTCCACCGGCGTTTTTCCCGCGGAATGAGGGGCGGAGCGAAGGTATGAACAACATACTGGTTTTCGACATCGAGACCATCCCCGACATTGATGGCGCACGACGACTCTACGACCTCCACGGATTGTCGGAAGAGGATGTCGCCAAGGCCGTGTTCCACCTGCGCCGGCAACAGGCCGGAACCGAGTTCCTGCGCCATCA
>WGBK01000037.1 GCA_015494335.1 Gammaproteobacteria bacterium
CTGGCCTATGCCGAGATCACCTTTGATGGCTATGTCGCGCCGTCGATTCTGCAGGTGCCGGGCGCGAAGGAGATCGCGGTCGAGTTCTATTCCCTGTCCAAGACCTACAACATGCCCGGCTGGCGGGTCGGCTTCATGTGCGGCAACCCGACCCTGGTCGGAGCCTTGCAGCGCATCAAGTCCTACATGGATTACGGCATGTTCACGCCCATACAGGTCGCGGCGGTGAGCGCGCTGGATGGTGACCAGTCGGTGGTGGACGATATCCGCGACATGTACAAGCGCCGCCGCGACACCTTGTGCAATGGCCTGAAATCCCTTGGCTGGGAGGTCGAGGTGCCGAAGGCGACCATGTTCGTGTGGGCGAAGATCCCGCCTGCCTTTGCGGACATGGGATCGCTGGAGTTTTCCAAGCTGATGCTGCAAGACGCGAAGGTAGCGGTCTCGCCGGGCATCGGTTTCGGCGACTATGGCGATGACCATGTGCGCTTCAGCCTGATCGAGAACGAACACAGGACGCGCCAGGCGATCCGCGGCATCCGCGAGATGTTCCGCAAGCATGCATCCGAACAATGAATCCAATATCCGAGGAGAAACATCCGTGAAACCCGTTCATATCGGCCTGCTGGGCCTGGGCACCGTCGGCGGTGGTACCGCCCGCGTACTCAAGGACAATGCGGTGGAGATTGCCCGTCGCGCCGGCCGCGAGATCCAGGTCATACACGCCGCGGCGCGTGGGCTTGGTGGTCAGGCGCCCGAGGGCGTGGAACAGGCCCGTCTGACCGAGGATGCCTTCGAGGTGGTCCGCGACCCGGAAGTCGATATCGTGGTCGAGCTGATCGGTGGCGACAGTCCGGCGCGTGAGCTGGTGCTGGAGGCCATTGCCAACGGCAAGCATGTAGTCACCGCCAACAAGGCGCTGATTGCCAAGCACGGCAACGAGATTTTCGCCGCCGCCCAGGAGAAGGGCGTGGTGGTGGCCTTCGAGGCGGCCGTGGCCGGCGGCATACCGATCATCAAGGCGATTCGTGAGGGCCTGTCGGCCAACCGCATCCAGTGGATTGCCGGCATCATCAACGGTACCGGCAATTTCATCCTTACCGAGATGCGTGACAAGGGGCGGGATTTTGATGATGTGCTGAAGGAAGCCCAGCAACTGGGTTATGCCGAAGCCGATCCGACCTTCGATGTCGAGGGCATCGATGCCGCCCACAAGCTGTGCATTCTCGCCTCCATTGCCTTTGGCGTACCTCTGCAGTTCGAAAAGGTCTATACCGAGGGCATCAGCCGCATTGCGCCCGAGGATGTCACCTTCGCCGCCGAACTGGGTTACCGCATCAAGCATCTGGGCATCACCCGCGCCACAGGGCAGGGTATCGAGATGCGCGTGCATCCGACGCTGATCCCCGAGAAACGACTGATCGCCAATGTCGACGGGGTCATGAACGCGGTGCTGATCATGGCCGACAAGCTCGGGCCGTCCCTGTACTACGGCGCCGGCGCCGGCGCCGACCCGACGGCTTCGGCGGTGGTGGCCGATATCATCGATGTCACCCGCACCCTCACGGCCGATCCCTACAACCGGGTACCGCACCTGGCCTTTCAGCCTGACCGCATCAACGATACCCCGATCCTCGCCATGGATGAGGTAGAGACCGCCTACTACCTGCGCCTGTCGGCCGAGGACAAGCCCGGCGTCATGGCCGATATCACCCGCATCATGGGCGAAAGCGGCATTTCCATCGAGGCGATCCTGCAGAAGGAGCCGGCTCGTGGCGAGACCACGGCCAACATCATCCTGTTGACCCAGCGCATCCGCGAGGCGCAGATGAACCAGGCCCTGGCCGAGATCGGGCAGCTCGATGCCGTCAGTGGCGAGATCGCGCGCATCCGCGTGGAGAGTCTGGGCAAGGATTGAACTCCGGTCTTCGGAACCGGGCTCAATCGTCGAAGGGCTTTTCCTGCAACCGGGAAAGGATGCGTTGACGAGCTTTCTCGCTCAATCGTAGGTGCTGTTCCTGTCCGGCCCACTCGCCTTGGCAATAGCGCTGTTGAATCAGGTCCAGAGTCGCCATCTGCTTCGAGAATCGCTTGCAGGGTTTGCAGATGCTCAGGTGAAGACGCATTGCCAATCGATCCAGCAGCGATAGATCCTGATCCAGGGAAAGGACTACCCGGTAGCTGTTCTTGCGGCAGTTCAACATATCGATCAGCGCCCCCACTTCCGGTCCAGACAATTTCTGAGTGCCATTCGCGCACGGTACAAGAGTACATTGAAATGACCCGCGCTGATGCCCAGGTCGTTGCTCAGCTGCTTGACCGGATGGTCACTGTGCAGCTTCAGAAGAAGCACCTGGGATATCCGGATAGGCAGTGCATCAATGCATTCCTCCAGTTGCTCCTCCAGTTGCTGCTGGCTGAGCAGGTCACAGGGGTCGCCCCAGTCCGTAGGTGTTTCAGTCCAGCTCCCGCGGTTGTCGAACGGTAAGGAGGCACTCTCCCTCCCGGCATTTTCCAGCCATTTCCCGGAATCCGAAAACATTTCCTTCAACCGGAGTCTTTGAATGTCCACGATCTTGTGTTTCAGGATGGCCATCAGCCAGGTCTTCTCGGAAGCCTGCCCCCGAAAGCCCGTTCTGGATTTCAGTGCGGCGAGCAGGGTTTCCTGGACCGCATCCTCGGCCCATTCGCGATTTCGCAACAGCCGAAAAGCCAGGCGGAACAAGGCGTCACCGTACATCTGCAGCCATTTTTCCGCGTAGACGGAAACTGGCTTGAGATCAGCCTTCACGTTTTGTGATTGCATTCTGTTGGCCTGGCGTGAGGACCCGTTTTCCGGGAGGTCGAACCCTTCGATGCTGTGTGCTGATCGCGGTTCCGGTGATAACGCAAATGTGAATCTTTTGTAATAAATACAGCCTTGCTCCGACTGATCTTCATGAACCGGCATTTCCGGCGAATCTTTCCGCTACCGGTTCGTGAGCCAAAACGATCAACCAAAGAGGAATACAAGATGAACAGAAGAGTCTGGAGCTATGGCCTGCTGGCAGCGGGGTTCCTGTTGTCGTCGGTGTCATCCGTGCAGGCGGATGATCTTCGCGTGGTGACGCATCGATTCGATACGGCTACGCAAATGCTGCTCGCCAATGAGATCAACGAGAGTGGAGAGCCCTTTGCCGAGGCTCTGGGCTACAACCTGGATGACCTGGATCCGTTCATTCCGGGGAGCCCGGATGTCACGGCCTATACCCTTGGCATCGAGAACTACGAGTATTCCCGCTATCAGCTGGGTACCGTGATCACCCGTTCCGGAATCGGTCTGCACATGATGTGGGCGCCGCTGGTTCGCAAGGCCGCTGCCATGGAACCGCCTGGCTTCGACGGTTCGCTGACAGGCGTGGCCAATGGCTTCAACGAGGATGATGAACTGGTCAAGACAATCGGCCTGTTCTCACGGCTTGCGCACCACAAGCCGCCCGGAAACCCCTGGCCCCAGTTCGCGGAGTTTGCCAGTGGCGATCCTCACCTGCCACAACCCGTCGATGCCCAGAAGTTTGCCTGGGAAGACTTCTCGACCTTGCGCTGGGATCGTAACCATATGCTCAAGCAGTTGCGTCCGGCCGCAATGGGTCAGTCCCTGATGAAGCAATATCTCTGGGCTTCCGACATGCTCAGCGCTTTCCATGATGTCGATGACAACGGGATCGATGCCGATGGCGTGGTGTCACCGGATCTTCCCGGATCGCCCCTGTTCGACCCGGACAACAATGTCTTTTATGGGGGCGATTCGCTGGATGGCTTTATTGGCATGGTGATTACCGCCGAATCCATAAACAAGGTCGCTTTCCTGACCAGCCGGATGGCCTTTGACGGCAAGACGCTGGGTAGTATCGACTTGGCAAACTATGATCCAGGGAAGGGGATACGCTATTTTCCGGCCTCGATCCAGGTCGTCGAACAACCCGTGCAGCAAGGGCTGCCGCCACGGTTGAAAAAACTCAAGGTGGTGGATCGCAGGAGTCGTCTGTTCGACCAGGCTTCGCTGTTGTGGGGCCTCTCTTCCTTTGTCAACATGATGGATCCGACGGATCGAAGCGACAGCGCCCATCTGGCCTATCGTGAGGTGTTTGACGGCAGCCCGTTCCCGGCCAGCCGCTCCGAAACCGGCAAGCCCGGCCCCTATGACCTCATGAAGGGCACGGCTCGAGCGGTTTTCCTGAATATTCTGGCCATGCACAAGGATGCCGGGCAAGGAACCTTCGTCGATACTGCTGCCTTGACACGCAGAGGCGTGCGCAGGAGCCACCGGGTAAATCTCGTCAGTGCTGCCTATCTGATTGTGGCGTTAGAGCCCTTCATCGAGGAGTTCAGCGATACCCCTCTGGGGCCGCTGGCTGAAAACATGCTCGAGAAACAGGCGGAATTCATCATGAATCATGCCGCCAAGCCCAACGGTCTCTATGGTCTGCGCGTGAACCTTCGCAAAGACCGCATTCGAGGCAGTGGCAGGCTGTTGGCCCAGGCGGCGGCCGTCAGGGCCTTGTATGTGGCGAATCGGGTTTCCGGCAGGGCTGATTTCGGTCAGGCGGCCGACGCAGCCTACCGTGTATTGATCGATCGATTCTGGTTGCCGGGGCGGCAGGTCTTCCGCAGTCGCCTGGGCGAGGATGAAGCGCGTTACACACCACGCAACTTTGCACTGACGGCAGGAGCATTGCGTGAAGCCGCCCTGCAGGGCGGCCATGCTGCAGCAGTCGACCAGTATGTCGCCTTCTTCCGCAATATAGGTAACCGCATGCAGCTGTCAGAAGCCGCGCCGACGGGTGAAACCGGGGGTGACTCGGACCAGGATGGCGTTCCCTTCGTACCGGAGCAAGCGGATCGACTTCCCCCGGTGTTCGCTACACGAGCCATTCTGGATCTGGATCGTTGAACCCTTGTGCCATGAATCGGCGAAGCCCTATGTCGCCGGTTCATGGTTCAGCCTTTCCGTTTCAGAAGCATTTCCACGGTCAGCCCGTTGAGTATCGAGAAAAGCAGGATCAGCAGGCTGACAATTACGGTGTAGGCGAGTCCGAAGTAATGCGCCATCAGCGGGAGAAATGGCAGCTTGATGGATCGAGCATAGAGGAAGGCCGCGAGCAGGGCAGGTCTCGAGCCCTTTTCCCGAAGTTGTTGCAGTAACGGGTACCAGGCATAGATTGGGCCATGAGACAGCACCCCGGCAGCAAGGGCAAACAGCCAGCCGCGCAGCCCACTGTTGCGATCGGATAACCGCGTCAGCTGCTTGTCCATCCACGGACTCAGGTTGAGCAGTCCGATCAGGAGCATCACGATGCCGAGTATCGGCAGGATGCTTTTCAGCATGTCGACGAAGTGGCCGAGGCTTCTTTCGATGAAGCCCGGCATCGTCAGCCAGCCCAGACCGTAGATCGCTGTCACTACCAGAAGGAACAGCCAGGCGCCCCGGTTCGAGCGGCGGACCGGGGCCTGATTGTCTTGGTTTTGTTCAGAAGGCACGCAGCAACTCCAGGGTCAGGATGCCGATGGCGAATACCAGCAGGAAGGCTACGAGATTGCGCCACAGGGCAAAACGCCAGCCCAGCGCTGCTGCCTCGGCCGGCAGCGTGATCACGCCAACGGTGATCCAGGAAACAATGAAAATGGTGACGGGCAACAAGCCGATGCCGGCCTTCTGCAACTCGCCGGCGAGCAGGTAGCTGACGATGGGTTGACCGGTCGAGATACTGCCCAGCAGGTTGGCCAGCAGGCTGTCGAGGACATCGCCGGTGCCGAGTATGCCCTGGTGGATCAGTTGTGGAATCCACTCCACCAGCATGCTGGCCAACAGCAGCACACCCACCAGGATCGGCAGCAGTTGCCACAGGCTGCGCCCGGTCTTGCGAGCGGCCTGACGCAGGCGTTTGGGCCAGCCTGGTGGTGACGGGGTCATTCTATCTCCGTTACTGTGGACACCGAGGGCAAGGTATCAGGCCCGTTCTAGGAAGGAGAGGATTTCCCGTTCGATGTCCTGCTTGTCGATGACGCTGTCCTGGGCGATGGGGCGCTCGAACAGTTCGCGGATCACGGCGGGAATCTCGATTCCGGCCTTTGTTGCAATTCTTTCCAGGGCTTCCTGGTCGCGCAGGCCGGCCTTGCCGGTCAGGGCTTCGGCGATGACCGGCGAAAACTTGGTCCATTCGGCGGTGGAATAGGCGATGGTCTTGAGCGGCAACTCGCGGCAGCTGTCGAAGGCCTTGAAACAGTTCGCGGTATGCGGGTCCATCAGGTAACCCTGTTGTTCGAAGGTACTGCGGATGTAGGCCAGGCCTTCGGCGTCGTCGCAGAAATCGGCGACGAAATGGCGTTGCAACTCGGCCGTTTCTTCGTCGCTGAGTTGGTAGGCGCGATTCTCGGTCAGTTCGCTCATCAGTTCGCGGGTGCGCTCCGGCCCAAACAGGTCGAACAGTACCCGCTCCACATTCGAGGAAACCAGGATATCCATAGCGGGTGAGGTGGTGGCGATCAGTTCGCGCTCGCGGATGTCGTAGCGGCCGCTGCGGATCAGGTCGGTCAGCACATTGTTGCGGTTGGAGGCGATGATGATGCGCTCCACCGGCAGGCCCATCTTCCAGGCATAGTAGCCGCCCAGGGCATTGCCGAAGTTGCCGCTGGGCACATCGAGATAGACCTTCTCCCCCGGCGCGATGGCGCCCTGACGCAACAGCTCCAGGTAGCTGTGCACATGGTAGATGATCTGGAACAGAATGCGGCCGAAATTGACCGAATTGGCCGCCGACAGGGCGATATGCTGCTGGTCGAGCCGGGCCTGGAAGCTTTTGGAGGCCAGCAGCTGCTTCAGCGCGGCCTGGGCGTCGTCGAAATTGCCGTGAATGCCGATGACCTTCAGGTTCGGCGCATCCTCGGTGACCATCTGCAGCCGCTGTACATCCGAGGTGCCGCCATCCGGGTACAGGCAGGCGACGCGAACGCCCGGCCGGTTCTTGAAGGTTTCCAGTGCCGCCGGACCGGTATCTCCGCTGGTGGCGGCGAGGATCAGGTATTCCTCGCCACGAGCGCGTGCCAGGGCCGACAGCACCACGCCAAAGGGTTGCAGGGCCATGTCCTTGAAGGCGCGGGTCGGGCCGTGCCACAGCTCGCTGACGAACAGATCCTCCTTGACCTGTACTACCGGGCAGGGGTGGTCGGGATCGTCGAAACGTCGGTACAGCGCCAGGGCTTCCTCGATCACCCCGTCATCGATATCCACGCCAAAACGCCGGATCAGATCCCGCGCCAGTTCGACATAGCCGGATTCCAGGTGCCGGGTGAAGAAATCCTCTTCCAGTTGCGGTAGCCGCTCGGGGCTGTAGAGGCCGCCGAAGGAAGCCATGGGGGTCAGGACGGCATCGGAGAAACGGACTTGCTCGGGGTGCTGGCCGTCGTTGCCGCGGGTTTCGATGAAGGCTGTGGACATGGTGGAAGACTTCCGCATCGGCTGTTCAAAAGGCCGCGTATTATAGCGCCAGGAACCTGCCAGTGTCGCGCCGCGCCGGGCGGTTTACGCCCTTTGGGGAACGATTTCGCGCAAAACAGTCCAACAGGCGACGAAAACCGAAGCAATGGCGCCGAGATCGCTTCTTTTCAAGGCCAAAGGCGGGTAAAATCCCGCGATTCCCTGTCCCGGATCAACCCACTCATCAGAGGTAACCATGAGTCTCGAAAGAACCCTGTCCATCATCAAGCCCGACGCGGTCGCCAGGAATGTCATTGGCGAAATCTACAGCCGCTTCGAGCAGGCCGGCTTGCGCATCGTGGCCGCGCGCATGCTGCAACTGACGCGCGCGCAGGCCGAGGGTTTCTATGCGGTGCATCGCGAGCGCCCCTTTTTCAAGGATCTGGTCGATTTCATGACCTCCGGTCCGGTCATGGTTCAGGTGCTCGAGGGCGAGAACGCGATTGCCCGCAACCGCGAGGTGATGGGCGCCACCAACCCGAAGGAAGCCGCGCCGGGGACCATACGCGCCGACTTTGCCGACAGCATCGACGAGAATGCCGTGCATGGTTCCGACGCGCCCGAAACCGCGGCCGTCGAGATCGCCTATTTCTTCAGCCAGCTCGATCTCTGCGAGCGGATCCGCTGAGCCAATCATGAGTCAGGCCACTGCAACCCTGCCGGCAAGCGCCCCCGAGCGGATCAATCTGCTCGATCTCGATCGCGCTGGCCTGGAGCGCTTCTTTGCCGACATCGGCGAAAAGCCCTTCCGCGCCAAGCAGGTGATGCAGTGGATCCATCAGCGCGGTGTCACGGACTTCGCGCAGATGACCGATCTCTCCAAGACCCTGCGTGCGCGTCTGGCCGAATGCGCGACCGTGGATCTGCCCGAGGTCAGCGTCGATCAGCGTTCGAAGGACGGCACACGCAAGTGGCTGCTGCACATGGATGGCGTGGAAAATGCCGTCGAATGCGTGTTGATTCCCGAAGACAAGCGCATGACCCTGTGCATCTCCTCGCAAGTAGGTTGCAGCCTGAACTGTTCCTTCTGCTCCACGGCGAAACAGGGCTTCAACCGCAACCTGAGTACCGCCGAGATCATCGGGCAGCTCTATCTCGCCCATCATGCCCTGCTGGCTGACGAACGCGAGGGCGGCATCACCAACGTGGTGATGATGGGCATGGGCGAGCCTCTGCTCAACTACGATGCGGTGATGCGCGCATTGAACATCATGTGCGACGATTTCGCCTACGGCCTGTCGAAGCGGCGCGTCACCATCAGCACTGCCGGCGTGGTGCCGGCGATCCGCCGCCTGCACGAGGATACTGATGTCAGTCTGGCGGTTTCCCTGCATGCGCCCGATGACGAGTTGCGCAGCCAGCTGGTGCCGCTGAACCGCAAGTACCCGATCGCCGAGCTGCTGGATGCCTGCCGCCAGTATGTCTCGGAGCACAACCGCCGCCGCATTACCTTCGAATATGTCATGCTCAAGGGCGTCAACGACAGCCTCGACCATGCCCGCAGGCTGGTCAAGCTGCTGCGCGGCATTCCCAGCAAGCTGAACCTGATACCTTTCAATCCCTACCCCCATGCGCTGTACGAGTGCTCGGATCAGGCCACCATCGACCGTTTCCGCGATTTCGTCGTCGGCAAGGGGATTGTCACGGTGACGCGCAAGACCCGCGGCGACGATATCGACGCCGCCTGCGGCCAGCTGGTGGGCAAGGTCAAGGACCGCAGCCGACGCAGCCAAAAACACCAGATCAGCATCCAGAAACTGACCGGACAGACACCCCATGCGACACGCTAGACGAATCCTGCTGCCCCTGCTGGCTCTGTTTCTATCAGCCTGCGTTACCGTGCAGGACGGGCCGACCCAGAACGAGAAGGCCAGCGACATCAATGTGCAACTGGGCATCGGCTACTATCGACAGGGCAACCTGGAACAGGCAAACGCCAAGTTGCTCAAGGCGCTGCGTCAGAATCCGAAGAATTCCCAGGCCCATTTCGCCTATGCGGTACTGTTGACGCGTTTCACCGAGTTCGACAAGGCCGAGGAGCATTTTCGCAAGGCGGTGGAGCTGGACCCGCAGAACTCCGAGGCACTGAACAACTTCGGTGCCTTCCTGTGCAACCAGGGCCGCGTCGACGAGGCCGAGAAGATGTTCCTGCAGGCGGTGAAGAACCCGGTCTACAAGACGCCCGAGCTGGCCTATACCAACGCGGCGACCTGCCTCCTGCAGAAGAGCCAGGGGCGCGAGAAAACGGCCCAGGAATACCTGATCAAGGCGCTGGCCTACCGTAGTACCTATGCGCCGGCGCTGATCGAGCTGGCCCAGCTGATGTTCGATCAGGGACGCTACGACCTGGCCCAGCTCTATCTGAAGCGGTTGCACCTTGCCACCAAGCCGACGGCGCGCAGCCTGTGGCTGGCAGTGCAGACGGAACTGGCGCTGGATCATGTCGAGAAGGCGCGTGAACTTGGCAAGCTGCTCGAGGAAAGCTTCCCCGACAGCCCGCAAACCCGTTCCTGGAAGAAGCTGGAGCTGGACGGATGAGCGACGAGCGGGAAGTGGATAGCGAATCCGGCGGCCGCAGGGTCGGACCGGGCGAGCGTCTGCAGGCGGCTCGCATCGAGCAGGGCCTGGCCCTCGGTGATCTGGCCAACCAGATGCATCTTTCGACCGCCATTCTCGAAAGCCTCGAGGACAACCGCTTCGAGGACATCACGGCCCCGATCTTCGTCAAGGGCTACCTGCGATCCTATGCCCGCATTGTTGGCCTCGACGAGACCGAGATTCTCGATCTCTATGTCGAGGAGTACATGGACAGCGACCCGCCGATCAGCTCCACCAGCAGCGACCGGGTGCAACGTCAGCGCGCCCGTTCCGGCGGGCGAGGGCGCTGGTGGCTGGTACTGCTGGTTGTGGCTGTCGCGCTGGGCGGCTGGTGGTACCAGCGCAGTCAGCAGGATGCGCAGACCATCAGCCTGGATGCCGGGGCCGAGTCGTCGGGTGATCCGGGCACGGCGGTGACTGAAACGCCCGTTGCCAGGGAACTGGCGAAGGATGCATCCCGTCGACTCGAGCAGATGGAACCGATCAAGGCGAACGAGGTTCCGCAGGAAACTGCCGTCGCAAGTGCACCGCCGATCGAGAAACAGAGGGAGGAGCCCCCCCAGCCCGCGGTGACGCCTGAACCGATACCCACCGCAACCGAAACCCGCTCTCTGAATTCTGAACCGACACAATCTCCGGCGTCCGTCCCGACCGTAGCGACCGAAACGCAGCCAGCCGAATCAGCGGTAGCGAAGACCGAGGTCCCTATGAAGACGGAGACCGCCGCAGGTGGGCCGGAACTGTCCCTGCGCGTCACCGCCGATACCTGGGCTGATATCCGTGACGCCTCGGGACGCAAGCTGGTCTACGACCTGCTGCGCGCCGGCCGCAAACTGGATATCGAGGGCCAGCCGCCACTGCGTCTGTTCTTCGGCAACGGCCACGGTGTCGAACTGAGCTGGAAGGGCAATCCGGTGGATCTGGCCTCGCGAATCCGCGCCGACAATACCGTGCGACTGACCCTGGAGTAACCCGCAAACATGTCTGAACAGATCAAGGTCATCCGTGGCATGCACGACATACTGCCGTCGGACATGCCGGCCTGGCAGCAACTCGAAGATCACTGGCGCGAACTGGTGGAAAGCCACGGCTACCGCCAGATCCGCACCCCGGTGGTCGAACGCACCGCGCTGTTCAAACGCAGCGTCGGCGAAGCCACCGACATTGTCGAGAAGGAGATGTACAGTTTCGAGGATCGGGGCGGCGAGAACCTCAGCCTGCGCCCCGAAGGCACGGCCGGAGTCGTGCGTGCGGGCATCGAGCACGGCATGCTGGTCAACCAGCAACAAAGGCTCTGGTACACCGGCCCGATGTTTCGCTACGAACGGCCGCAGCGCGGACGCTATCGCCAGTTCCATCAGATGGGCGCGGAATGTTTCGGCATGCCCGGTGCGGATATCGAGGCCGAGCTGATCGGCCTCGCGGCGCGCTACTGGAAACGCCTGGGCCTGAGCGGTATCGAGCTGCAGATCAATACTTTGGGTTCTGCCGAGCTGCGACGCGACTACCGCGACCGGCTCACGGCTTACCTGCGCGATCATTTCGAGGATCTGGACGAGGACAGCCAGCGCCGCCTCGAAACCAACCCCTTGCGTATCCTCGACAGCAAGAATCCCGGGATGCAGGCCCTGATCGAGGCCGCGCCCAAGCTGCTGGATCATCTGGATGACGAATCCGCCGAACACTTCGAGCAATTGAAGTCCCTACTCGACGCCATGGGCCAGCCCTATGTCGTCAATCCGCGCTTGGTGCGTGGCCTCGACTACTACTGCCACACGGTGTTCGAATGGGTCACCGATTCCCTCGGCGCCCAGGGCACGGTCTGCGCCGGCGGCCGTTACGACGGCCTGGTCGAGCAGCTCGGCGGCAAGCCCACTCCGGCAGCCGGTTTTGCCATGGGCATCGAGCGCCTGGTATCGATGCTGCGGGATCAGGACCGGGTGAAACCCGCGACCGATTGCGATGTCTACCTGCTGATGGTCGGCGAGGCCGCCCAGCGATCCGGCCGCGCGCTGGCCGAGCAGCTTCGTGATGTCATGCCGCGCCTGCGCCTGATCGTCCATGCCGGTGGCGGCAGCTTCAAGAGCCAGATGAAGAAGGCCGACAAGTCCGGCGCGCGCATCGCGCTGATTCTCGGCGAGGACGAAGCCGCCGCCGGTCAGGTATCGCTGAAATACCTGCGCGAGGATCGTCCGCAACAGAGCCTGCTGCAAACCGAATTGCCCGAGCGCCTTGCCGAGGCGCTCTGAATCCCCCGGGAACCCCCAATAATCAAAGAGCGAAACGACAGATGAACGATTATGTAACCGACGACGAACAGGTCGAGAAGATCAAGGAATGGTGGAAAGAGAACGGCAGCTCGGTGATTGCCGGTCTGGTGATCGGCGTGGGCGGCCTGTTCGGCTGGCGCTACTGGGTCGATTACCGCGACAATCAGGCCGCCGCCGCCTCCGAGCATTTCGAGCGCATGGTGCAGGCCATCGACCAGGGCCAGGATGCGAAGGCGATCGAGGAAGCCCAGGTCATTCTCGACGATTATGGCTCTACGGCCTATGCCGGGATGGCCCAGCTGGCTCTGGCCCGCGCCCATGCCGACCAGAACCAGTACGACGAGGCCGCCAAGGCCTTGCAGGCCCTGCTCGACAGCCGGCCGGATACGGCACTGGAAATGCTTGCGCGCAAGCGTCTGGCCGCGGTGCAGTATCAGCTCAAGCAATATGACCAGGCGCTGACGACGCTGCAGGTCGAGTTCCCGAAGTCCTTTGCCGCTGGCTTCGAGGAGTTGCGCGGGGATGTGTTGGCCGCCAAGGGTGACGCCGCGGCCGCGCGCGAAGCCTACCAGCGCGCGCGCCTGGCGCAACCACCGAGCGCCGATCCACGTCTCTTGCAGCAGAAACTCGATGCACTGGGCAGCGTGGCCAGCTGATGATGCAAGCCATGCGATCCTGCCGTTTGCCGTTGGCCGGCCTGCTGCTGTCTGTCCTGTTGGCGGCCTGTTCCACGGTCGACAACAGCCGCCCACCGGCCGAACTGAAGCCCATCTCCGATCCACTGCCGGTAAAACTGCTTTGGTCGCGGGATACCGGCGAGGGCGCGCACCAGCGTTTTCTCAACAAGATGCAGCCACTGCTGGCCGGAGACCGGGTCTATACCGTCGATACGGCAGGACAGCTGCAGGCCTTCGATGCCGCCAGCGGCCGCCGCCTGTGGCGCCACGATACCGGTCTGCCCGCCCTGGCCGGTCCGGGAGGAGACGGGCAGCGCCTGTTGGTGACTTCTCGCGAAGGCGATGTGGCGCTGCTCGAGGTCGATGACCGGGGTGCCCGCGAGGTCTGGCGTGTGCGTGTGGCCAGCGAGATTCGCAGCAAGGCGGTGCTCGATGGCGAGCAGGTATTCCTGCGCAGCGTCGACGGCAAGCTGCATGCGCTGAGCGCAAAGGACGGATCGGTTCTCTGGAGTGTTTCCCGCCGTGTGCCTCCGCTGTCCCTGACCGGCACAAGCTCGCCGCTGGTCACGCCGGAGCGCGTCATCAGCGGCTTCGACAACGGCAAGCTGATCGCCTTCAACCGCAAGGACGGCAGCGTGGACTGGGAACTGACCGTCAGCGTGCCGCGGGGTCGTTCCGAGATCGAACGCCTGGTGGATCTCGACGGCCAGTTCGTGCTGCGCGATGGCGTGGTCTATGTCAGCGCCTATCAGGGCGATCTGACGGCGGTGATCGAGGCGACCGGGCAGGTGCTGTGGACGCGCAAGTTCTCCAGCTTCCAGGCCATCGAGATCGATGACGATTCCCTGTACCTGACCGATGATCAGAGCCACCTGTGGTCCATAGACCGACGCAGCGGCAGCGCCTTCTGGAAACAGGACGAGCTGGATGCCCGCAAGTTGACCGCACCGCGCCTGGTCGGGAACTATCTCGTGGCCGGTGACCTCGAGGGCTATCTGCACTGGTTCGACAAGCGGGACGGTCGCATCGTCGCCCGCACGCAACCGGATGTGAAGAGCTATCTCGCCCAACCCCTGGCCTGGCAGAATCGCGTGGCCATCGTACTGGATTCCACCGCCCAGCTGTTTGCGCTGCAACTGAACACCCCGCAATGATCCCGGTCATCGCTCTCATCGGCCGGCCGAATGTCGGCAAGTCCACGCTGTTCAATGCGCTGACGCGCAGCCGCGATGCCATCGTGGCCGATGAACCGGGACTGACGCGGGATCGTCAGTACGGCATGGGCAAGCTGGGGCCGAAGAAATTCATCGTGGTCGATACCGGCGGTCTCAGTGGCGAACAGCAGAGCCTCGATGACCTGATGGCGAAGCAGACACGCCTGGCACTGGAAGAGGCGGATATCGTGCTGTTTCTGGTCGATGCCAAGGCCGGCGTAACGGCCGGAGACGAGGTCATCGCCGATCTCGTGCGTCGTTCCGGCAAGCCGACCACGGTGGTGGTCAACAAGATCGATGGTGTCAGCCCGGAGCAGGCCGAGGCCGATTTCTATGCGCTCGGTTTTGCCGATCTGGCCCTGGTTGCCGCTTCCCAGCGCAAGGGCATCCACGCCCTGATCGACCAGGTACTGGCCGACTATCCGGAACAGTCCGACGAAACGGTCGAGCAGCCGGAAGGCCCGCAGATTGCCATTATCGGGCGTCCCAATGTCGGCAAGTCCACGCTGATCAACCGCCTCGTCGGAGAAGAGCGGGTGGTTGCCTTCGATCAGCCGGGAACCACGCGGGATTCGATTCCGGTGCCCTTTGAACGGCACGGCAAGCCCTATACCCTGATCGATACCGCCGGCGTGCGCCGCCGCGGCAAGGTGCAGGAAACCATCGAGAAATTCAGTGTCATCAAGACCCTGGAGGCCATTGACAAGGCCAATGTCGTGGTGCTGGTGGTGGATGCGCGTGACGGCATCACCGATCAGGACCTGACCCTGCTCGGCTATGTGCTGGATGCCGGCCGGGCCCTGGTGATCGCGGTCAACAAGTGGGACGGGCTGGAACCGGAGCAGCGGGAGTACAACAAGCGCGAACTGCAGCGCCGCCTGTCCTTCGCCGGTTTTGCCAATGTGCATTTCATTTCCGCCCTGCACGGCACCGGCGTCGGCGATGTGATGAAGTCCATCGACCAGGC
>WGBK01000038.1 GCA_015494335.1 Gammaproteobacteria bacterium
ATCTTATTCATCGCTAACAGTGTAATAGACAGCGTCCACAAAATAGCACGATAGACAGCGCGCTGCCTATCACGCTATTTTGTGCGCTTCAGTCGACTTATCCACAGGGGGTTGTGGATAAATTAGTCTTTCATGTGGTGCTGGTAGCATTTGGTGGTCCCTCATCTTTTCCTATTTCTCGGCCTCTGTTGCAGTGCCTTTGTCCTGATTTCCCTTTCCCTATTGTTTTCAATGGTTATATCAGAGTGTCCATCCCCATGGCAAACCAGGGGTTGGCTGAACGCAGGTTGCGCATCAAAACTTTCGTTGCCTGCGGCGGGGTTTTGTAACATTATTGACATGGACGACCCCTAGAGTTGCGGTTTTTCACACCTACGGAGACATACCGATGAAACTGACCCACATTCTGACTGCTACAGCGCTGTCGCTGGCGCTGTCCACACCGGCCCTTGCCGCCGGCACCCTGAAACTGCTGACCTGGAAGGGTTACGCGCCGAAGACGCTGGTCGAGAAGTTCGAGAAGGAGACCGGCACCAAGGTGGAGATCACCTATTCCAACAACGAGGAGATGATCGCCAAGCTGCGCGCGACCCGCGGCAGCGGCTTCGACCTGGCCCAGCCCTCGCAGGACCGGATTTCCTCGGTGCAGGCGAAGTACAAGCTCTACCAGCCGATGGATTACTCGCGCATCAAGACCGAGCAGATCATCCCGTCCATGCTCAAGGCGGTGCAGAAGAACACCGAGGTGAAGGGCAAGTCCTACGCCGCGCCCTTCTGCTACGGCACCTCCGGCATGGTGGTGAATACCAAGAAGGCCCCCTACGCCCGCGACTACGACGATCTGCTGAACCCGGCCTACAAGGGTCGCATCAGCTACCGTCTGAAGCGCCCGACGCTGATCGGCCTGGCCTTCGCCAAGGGCAAGGATCCCTTCGCGCTCTACGGTGACGAGAAGGCTTACAAGGAGCTGATGGAAGGCATCGGCGAGGATCTGATCAAGGGCAAGCCCCTGGTCAAGAACTACTGGGCCAACGGCGACGCGCTGCTGGAGCTGATGCGCAACGGCGAGGTCGATGTGGCCATGGCCTGGGACAACGGCGGCTGGAAGCTGCACGAGCAGAACCCGGACATCGACTTCATCGCTCCGAAGAGCGGCGCCCTGGGCTGGATCGATACCTTCGCGATCCCGGCCAAGGCCAAGAATGTGGATGCCGCCTATGCCTGGATCAACTTCATGATGCGTCCGGAGAATGCGGCCTACTTCACCAACCGCGAGAAGTACGGCACCGCTTCCAAGGGCGCCACCAAGCTGCTGGACCCGAAGATCCGCGCCAACTTCGAGCGTTCCTTCAGCCAGAAGGACATCGACAACATCAACTGGTATCCGCCGGTTCCGGCTCGCCTGGAAGCCATCGAAGGCAAGATCCTGGATCGTGTCAAGGCGGCTCGCTGATCCGCAGGGCACTGAAATCCACCGTCACGAGTAGTTGATGCCATGACACTGGATCTTGAAGTTCGTGACCTGGTGAAGGATTTCGGTGCCTTCCGGGCCGTGGATCATGTCAGCTTCGAGGTGGAGAAGGGCAGTTTCTTCTCCATCCTCGGGCCTTCGGGCTGCGGCAAGACGACCCTGCTGCGGATGATCGCCGGTTTTCTCGAGCCCACCAGCGGCGATATCCTGATCCGCGGCGAGTCGGTGCTGGGCGTGCCGCCCAACCTGCGGCCGGTGAACCTGATCTTCCAGCATCTGTCGCTGTTCCCGATGATGGATGTGCGCGAGAACATCGCCTTCGGCCTCAAGCGCCGCAAGGTGCCGTCGGCGGAGATTCGCAAGCGCGTGGATTCCATTCTGGAACGGGTCGGCCTGCCCGGCTACGGCGAGAAGAAGATCCAGCAGCTATCCGGCGGCCAGCGTCAGCGCGTGGCCATCGCCCGGGCGCTGGTGCTGGAGCCTTCAATCCTGCTGCTCGACGAACCCCTCGGGGCGCTGGATCTGAAGCTGCGCGAGCAGATGAAGATCGAGCTGAAGAAGCTGCAGCAGGAGGTGGGCACCACCTTCGTCTACATCACCCACGACCAGTCCGAGGCGCTGGTGATGAGCGATCATGTGGCGGTGATGAACAA
>WGBK01000039.1 GCA_015494335.1 Gammaproteobacteria bacterium
ACTCGGCCCCGGCCAGCTCGCTGCCGGCCACGGCGATCCGTCCCCCCGGTGTCAAGGATGAGGAAGCCTTCCTCGCACAGTGTATTCGCTGTGGTCTCTGCGTGCGCGATTGCCCCTACGATACGCTGAAACTGGCCGAAGTCGGCGAGAAGGTGCCTTTGGGCACGCCCTGGTTCGAGGCGCGCAAGGTACCCTGCGAAATGTGCGAGGACATTCCCTGTATCAAGGCCTGCCCGACCGGTGCCCTTGATCCGCAACTGACCAATATCGACGAGGCCGACATGGGGCTTGCGGTGTTGATCGACCAGGAAAACTGTATCGCCTTCCAGGGGTTGCGCTGCGAGGTTTGCTACAACGTCTGTCCGGTACGCGGCAAGGCCATCACGCTGGAGCTGAAGCCCAACAAACGCACCGGCAAGCACGCCTTCTTCATACCCACCGTGCATTCCGATCACTGCACCGGCTGTGGCAAGTGCGAGCATGCCTGCGTGGTGGAAATCGCCACCATCAAGGTGCTGCCTCGTCACTTGGCGATGGGCGAGATGGGAGATTACTACCGGCTTGGCTGGAAAGAGAAGGAGAAAGCCGGTGGCAGTCTGGTCACGCCGGATCGGGAACATCGCTACACCCTGCCCGAGGGACAGCGCTACGAATACGAAGGCCAGGGTTTGATCGAGGAGAATCAGGGTGGTGAAACGCCTTTCGGCAACAGCGCCCTTGATACCCTCAACCGGGGCTTCAAGTGATGGCCGTGGAAGAACGCAAGAAGGCCACGCCCATTGCCGATCTCGGCAAGGAAGCGTTGCGTGTCAAGGGCTTCTGGAGGAGCTACAAGTGGCTGATCCTACGTCGCTTTTCCCAGCTCGGTATCCTGGCCCTGTTCCTCGTCGGCCCCTGGTTCGGCATCTGGATCGTCAAGGGCAACCTGGCCTCCAGCCTGACGCTGGATGTGTTGCCGCTGACCGATCCTTTCGTGATGTTGCAGACTCTTGCGGCCGGCTATCTGCCGCAGACAACAGCCGTGATCGGAGCACTGATCGTGCTGGCCTTCTACATGATTATCGGTGGTCGCGCCTATTGTTCCTGGGTATGCCCGATCAATATCGTCACCGACACGGCCCAGTGGTTGCGCAACAAGCTCAACATCAAGTCCGAGCTGAAGCTGTCGCGGGCCAATCGCTACTGGTTTCTCGGCGCGGTGATTGGCGTCTCGGCAGTCACCGGCATGCTGGCCTGGGAATTCATCAATCCGGTATCGATGGTGCAGCGTGCACTGATCTTCGGCATGGGCCTGGCCTGGGCGGTGATTGTGATGATCTTCCTGCTCGACGCCTTCATCAGCCGTCGCGCCTGGTGCGGCCACCTTTGCCCGGTCGGCGCCTTCTACAGTCTGCTCGGCAAGACCAGCCTGTTCCGCGTCAACGCGGTGGCGCTGGAGCGTTGCGATCGCTGCATGGAGTGTTTCGCCGTCTGCCCCGAACAGAAGGTGATTACCCCGGTATTGAAAAAGAACGGGCGACCGACCAGCATCATCAAGGATATCAATTGCACCAATTGCGGCCGTTGCATCGATATTTGCAGCACCGATGTTTTCCGCTTCGACCTGCGTTTCCACGATCTGGTCAAGCCTGGCGACCACCGAAGCACAGGCGTGTCGCCGACCCAACAGTCCCATCAGAGAGAGGTCATATCATGAAGAAACTACAGTTCATCCTGCTCGGCCTGCTGTTTGGTCTTTCCCTTTCCGGTCGGGCCGCCGATGTGCAGTCCTTGCGGGGAGCGATGGATCTCGAAGGCCCTTCAGCTCCGGTCGATATCAAGAAGGTGCAACCGGACCGGGATCCGATCCCGCGGGACTATGTCCAGCAACCGCCGTTGATCCCGCACAAGATCGACAACTACAAGATTACCCTGAAGTACAACAAGTGCCTGACTTGCCATAGCTGGAAAAACTACAAGCGATACGGTGCAACCAAGATCAGTCAGACTCATTTCAAGGATCGTGATTCGAATGTCCTGGCCAATATTTCGGCTCGACGTTACTTCTGCACCCAGTGCCATGTACCCCAGGTGGATGCCAAGCCACTGGTCGAGAACGAGTTCAAACCCGTTGAAGCCCTCCGCTGAATCGACGCACAAAGCGAGATAATGACATGAGCATCCGATCCATTGTTGACAAGCTGAAGAAGCCCAGCAAGGCTTCGCTGGGGGGCATACTGTTCCTCGGGTTCATCGCCGGCATCATTTTCTGGGGCGGCTTCAATACCGCGATGGAAGCCACCAATCAGGAGAAGTTCTGTATTTCCTGTCACGAGATGGAAGAAAATGTGTACCAGGAGTATCAGGACACCATCCATTTTGCCAACCGCAGCGGTGTACGAGCCACCTGTCCCGATTGTCATGTGCCCAAGCCCTGGGTGTACAAGATGATCCGCAAGATTCAGGCATCCAACGAACTGTTGCACAAGGTGTTGGGTACCATCGACACGCCTCAGAAATTCGAGGCCAAGCGCCTGGAACTGGCTTCCCATGTATGGAAGACGATGAAGGAAACCGACTCGCGTGAATGCCGCAATTGCCATGACTGGAAGGCCATGGACTATACCAAACAGCAGCGCCGCGCGATGAAGAATCACATTCGTGGCTTCGACGAGGGCAAGACCTGTATCGACTGTCACAAGGGTATTGCCCATGAGCTTCCGGCCATTGCCGATGTGGATCCAAGCGCGGTCACCGGGTTGGCGGGACAGAAGCCGGAGCCTACCCAGTAGAGAGGCGGTAACCTGACCGGGGATTGAGCCTTTTTCTGCTTCCCGGAACCGGACAACAACGGTTCCGGGACAGAAAATGCGAACAGCAACAGGATTGCTTTGGAGCCGGTTGTTCAGCCAGCGAGCATCGCCTTTAGGTTGTCGAGGTGATTCATGCCTCTTTCCTTCTTTTCCTCGGGGCTGAGCCGGTCGCTGCAGTGCTCCGCACCCTCGAGATCCTCGGCCGGCATTTCGGCGATGAAGCGGCTGGGCTCGCACTGGATCACCTCGCCGTATTTCTGCCGCGTCTGCGCGTAACTGATGGTGAGCTGCTGCTCGGCGCGGGTGATGCCGACATAGGCCAGCCGCCTTTCCTCCTGGATGCCTTCCTCGTCCTGGCACTGGAAATGAGGGATGGAATCCTCCTCGAAGCCGACCAGGTAGACATGGGGGAACTCCAGTCCCTTGGCGGCGTGGAAGGTCATCAACTGCACGCTGTCGGAAGACTTGTCGTCGTCGCTGTTCTCGAGAATCGACATCAGGGTCAGCTGGGTGACCAGCCGGTCCAGGGTCGGCTCCTCCTGCTGCTTCTGCAGGTTTCCGATCCAGCTCACCAGTTCCTCCACATTGGCCATGCGCGATTCGGCCTGTTTCTGCGAGCTGCTGGTGTTGCGCAACCAGTCCTCGTAAGCCAGTTCATCGATGAGCAGCCGGGTCAGGCTCATGGCATCCATTTCCTCGGCCTGGCGGCGTTTCTCCTCCAGCCAGTCGGCGAAACGCTGCAGGTTGATCCAGGCCTTGCGCGACAGTTTCTGTTCCAGCCCGTGCTCGTGCAACACCAGCCCGAGATTGCGGTGACGCCAGGCGGCATACTCGCCCAGCGTCTTCAGGGTAGTGGCGCCGATCTCGCGTCGCGGCGTGTTGATGATGCGCAACAGGGCGCGGTCGTCCTCGGGGTTGGCGATGATGCGCAGGTAGGCGGTCAGATCCTTGATCTCGCTGCGTTCGAAGAAGGCGGTGCCGCCGGTGATCTGGTAGGGCACCGAGTGCTCGCGCAGCAGCTTTTCGTAGAGCCGGGACTGGTGGTTGCCGCGATAGAGGATGGCGAAATGCTTCCAGGGTGTGCCCTGGAAATGCTTGCCGATGATGTCGACCACTACCTGCTGGGCCTCGTCCTGGTCGTTGCGGCAGGGCAGAACGCGCACGAAGTCGCCATCGCCAGCGGCGGACCAGAGTTTCTTGTCGAACAGGTGCGGGTTGTTGCCGATGACCCGGTTGGCCACGCGCAGGATGCGGCTGGTCGAGCGGTAGTTCTGCTCCAGCTTGATCACCTTCAGGTTCGGGAAATCCTGCTGCAGCAGGCGAATGTTCTCGGGACGGGCACCACGCCAGGCATAGATGGACTGGTCGTCGTCGCCGACCACGGTGAGCTTCTGCCGCATTCCGCACAGCAGCTTGATCAGCTCGTACTGGCTGGCGTTGGTATCCTGGTATTCGTCGACCAGCAGGTAATGGATGCGCTCGCGCCACTGATCCAGTACCTCGGGCTGCTGACGGAACAGAAGTACCGGGAGCATGATGAGATCGTCGAAATCCACCGCGTTGCAGGCCTGCAACTGTTCCTGGTAGGCGAGATAGACGCGGGCCTGGTGCTGCTCGAGACTGTTTTCGGCGTCAGCCAGCGCCTGTTTCGGCGTGATGAAATCATTCTTCCACTGGCTGATGCGCCACTGGGTTTGCTTGATGAGTTCGGCCTCGGGGTTGTCCTTGTGCTGCAGTTCGGCGATGCAGTCTTCGGCATCGCGGGCATCGAGTATGCTGAAGCCCTTGCGGTAGCCGAGATGGGCGTGTTCGCGCTGCAGGATATTCAGCCCCAGGGTGTGGAAGGTGGAGATGCGCAGGCCGCGTGCCTCCTGCTTGCCGAGCAGTTCGCCGGCACGCTGCTTCATTTCCCTTGCCGCCTTGTTGGTGAAGGTGACGGCGCGGATCTTTTCCGGCCGATAGCCGCTCTCGCGGATCAGCCAGGCGATCTTCTGGGTGATAACGCGGGTCTTGCCGCTGCCGGCCCCGGCCAGCACCAGGCAGGGGTCTTCGACGGTCATCACGGCCTGTCGCTGGGGTTCATTGAGGTGTTGCAGCTTCATGGCCGGTATTCTATCGTGCCGGCTTTGCCATGGGGCATAAACCATCCGGGGTA
This sequence comes from Gammaproteobacteria bacterium, assembly GCA_015494335.1. Lineage (GTDB taxonomy): Bacteria > Pseudomonadota > Gammaproteobacteria > S144-22. The sequence continues at coordinate 4,948 of WGBK01000039.1, forward strand.
TTGTTTTGCAGGACTGGCGAATAGACGCACGGGGTTGGCTGACGGCGGCGCGCCATTGCCTGTCGCCCAATTTCGATGCACGGCCGCCCGGCAGCGCCGTGGAACTGCTGGTGGTGCATGCCATCAGCCTGCCGCCCGGACAGTATGGCGGCGGATTCGTCGAGGATTTCTTCTGCAACCGGCTGGACCCTTCTCGCCATCCCTATTTCGAGGAGATCCACGGGATGAAGGTGTCGGCCCACTGTCTGATCGAGCGGGACGGGCGCCTGACCCAGTTCGTATCCTTCGAGGATCGTGCCTGGCATGCCGGCATTTCCTGCTGGCAGGGGCGGGAGCGCTGCAACGATTTTTCCATCGGCGTGGAACTCGAAGGCTGTGACGAGGAGGGTTTCGATCCCCGACAGTACCGGCAACTGGCGCGGCTGGCAATCGCCCTGGGCAGACGGTATCCTGCGCTGCAGACCCGATCGCTGGCCGAGGGTATCTGTGGCCACAGCGATATCGCACCCGGGCGCAAGACGGACCCGGGTCCCGGCTTCGACTGGGCGCATTTTCGCAGCCTGCTGAAAACAACAACGAACAGGAAAACATGAGCTTTCTGAGCATACTGATCGCGCTGCTGATCGAACGCAGCATGCCGCAACTCCGCTCCTTCCGCCGTTTCGACTGGCTGCGCGACTACAGTCACTGGCTGGTCGAGGTGCTGCAGATCGACAAGCTTGGTGCCTGGGCCGGATTGGCCCTGCTGTTGTTGCCGGTGCTGGTCGTGGTATGGCTGCTGGCCTCGATCTTCGAGAACGCCCTGTTCGGTCTGTTCGAGCTGGCCTTTGGCGTCCTCGTGGTGTATCTGACCCTGGGTCCCGAGGAACTGGATCCCCAGGTGGACGACTATCTCGATGCGCTGGACATGGACGACGAGCGGGCGCGTTCCGCGGCCGCGACCCCGCTGCTGCTGCAGGAGCCGCCGGCCGAGCTGTCATCGCAGTCGCTGGCGGTTTCTCGTTCCCTGTTCTCCGAAGCCCTGATTCGCATCTATGCGCCCATATTCTGGTTTGCTCTGCTGGGGCCGGTGGCGGCAGTGGCCTATCGCCTGCTCGAGCGCATCCAGCGCGATGACCGTCTGCTCGATGAGTCGCTTGCCAGCCTGCGCATCTCGGCGCGGGAACTGCTGGGCTGGCTGGACTGGATTCCCGCCCGCATGACCCTGTTTGCCTACATGGTTGCCGGCAGTTTCGATGAGGGATGGCAACGCTTCCGCCGCGGCGTCGCGCTGGCGGCGGATACCTACGAGCAGAACATCGAGTTGCTGCGCCAGGTGGGTTCGGCAGCCATTGGCCTGCCCGAGGAGATCGGCAGCGCCGCGGCAGCCGGTGCCGAGCTGCGCAAGGCACGCGGGCTGGTGCTGCGCTCGTTGGTGATCTGGCTGTTGCTGATACTGCTGTTGTCCCTGCTTTTCTGACCAACGGCGTCAGAGCTGCTACCGTGCGATACGCTGCAGTTCCGGGACATCCAGCCCGCCTTCTTCGGCGACCTGAAGTGCCCGTTGCAGCCGGGCCGGGGCGCTGCGTCCCATGCATTGATGTTCGGGATCGCCGTCGAAGGCTTCGAGCACGGCGGCGAGCAGGCGATCGCGGTCGAAATTCCGGCCGGTGAGGTATTCCTGGATTCTCAGCACATCGTCGAATACCCGGTTCATCAGACTGCTGTTTTCCCCCCAGAGTTGCTGCACCGTGCCGCCCGTTTCCAGGCCGGCGATGTTGGTGGTGAGGATGTAGAGGTTCTTGCGCACCAGCTCGAACAGCATGTCCTCCTCCCTGTCGATGCATAGCGCGGGGATCTCGATGGACCCCAGGGCCTCGACCAGCAAGTCGGCCTGCGGACCGTGCACCGGCGAGGGCACTAGCACCTTCACATCCTGTCCGGGTTTCTTCTCGAACCAGACCGAGATCACCGTCGGCTGCTCGATGCCGTGGCGCTGCCAGTCTCGGGGCAGCAGCTCGTTCTGCAACAGGCCGAGTCGGTCCTTCCAGGCCGCGGGCAGGGCTTCCAGGGATGAATGCAGATCCTTCTCGGCCACGGCCAGCAGAACCAGCGCCGGTTGCGGCAGCTCGGCGGCGAGGGCATCGGCATCATCGCCACGGTTCAGGGGGTACAGCGGATGCCCCGCACGCAACAGCCCTCGGGCGAATACACCGCCCATCTCGCCCACACCGATCAATACCACGGGATCTTTCATTGAGTGGAATACCTCTGTGTCTGAAATTCGGGATCGGCCATTATGCCGAAGCCGATCGGCGGATGCACCCGCAATGCCATTGCAGTACCATGGCGCAATTTGCAGCCTTTGATGATTCCATGAGCCAGAACCCGTTTCTCGATACCGCCCTGGAGGCGGCCCGCGCCGGCGAAGAAGTGATTCGCCATTACTACGATGCCAATGTAAAGGTCACGATGAAGGAGGACTACACACCGGTGACCGTGGCCGATGTCGAGACCGAACAGAAGATTCGCGAAGTCATCCTTGGTGCCTTCCCCGATCATGGCTTCTACGGCGAGGAAACCGGCCACTCCAATCCCGATGCCGAGTTTACCTGGCTCATCGACCCCATCGACGGCACCAAGAGCTTCGTGCGCCAGTATCCGTTCTTTTCCACCCAGATTGCCCTGATGCACCGCGGCGAACTGATCGTCGGTGTTTCCAACGGCGTGCTGTTCCGGGAGCTGGCCTGGGCCAGCAAGGGCGAGGGTGCCTTTCTCAATGACCAGCCAATCCGGGTCAGCGATTTGACCGAGTTGCGCGATGCGGCCCTGTCCACCGGCAATATCGCCAGCCTGGCTGCCATGCCGGGGCGCTGGAACGGGCTGGGTCAACTGGCGCAGCAAGTCAACCGCACCCGTGGCTATGGAGACTTCTACCACTACCACTTGCTGGCCAGCGGAAAGATCGAGATCATCGTCGAATCGGACGTGAACATCCTCGATATTGCCGCCTTGTCGGTGATCGTGACTGAAGCCGGCGGCGTTTTTACGGACCTGGAAGGGCAGTCCCTGAACCTGGACACCCGGTCGGTGCTGGCCTGCAGCAGTGCGGATTACCACCGCCAGGTCTTCGATCGGATCCACGCGGAGGATTGACCCGGTGCTGAAAAGAATCGACGAGGTGCCCCTCGGTTTCTACCTGCTGTTTGCCTTTACCCTCGGCTTGGCGCCCTTCGCGCCGCCCCATGTGTTGCAGAAGCTCGGCATGCTGCTCGACGGCAGCCTGCACAAGCCGATCGATGTCTTCGACCTGTTGCTGCACAGCTTTCCGTGGCTGTTGCTGTCGCTGAAGCTGTGGGCGATGTCGCGGCAGAATATTGCCGACCGGGGTTGAGAAGCCTCTCAGTCCGCCATTTCGACCCACTGGTCGTCGATGAAGATTTCCGAGGGCCGGTAGCGGGACTTGTAGTTCATCTTGTCGCACTCGCGGATCCAGTAGCCCAGGTAGAGGTAGGGATAACCCTGCTCGCGGGCCATCTCGATCTGCCGCAGGATGGCGAAATGGCCGAGGCTGCGAGAGCCTTCCTCGGGGTCGAAGAAGGTATAGACGGCCGACAGGCCGCTCTCGGTAACATCGGTAACCGCAACGCCCAGCAGGCGACGGCCCTGACGGAATTCGATGAAACGGGTTTCCGCCCAGTCGCAGATCAGGAAGCGGTGATAGTCGGAACGGCTCGGGTTGGCCATGCTGCCGTCGGCATGACGGGCGTTCACATAGCGGCGGTAGAGCTCAAAATGCTCCTCGAAAAACTTGGCCGGGGCCGTTTGCACGGTGATGTCGGCGTTGCGTTTCAGGTTGCGACGGTCGTTGCGCGATGGCTCGTACTCCTCGCAGCGCACGCGTATCGAGATGCAAGCCTTGCAGCCGGGGCAGTGCGGGCGGTACAGGTAGCCGCCGGAGCGGCGGAAACCGAACTGGATCAGTTCGTTGTAGGTTTCGGCATCCATGTCCACATAGGGATTGGCAAAGGCACTGATGGCCTGCCGGTCTTCCAGATAGCCGCAGGGTTCGGGGCTTGAGGCAAAGAAATTGATCCGCGTGTGGTCGTTCATGGCAGTCTTGGCTGGGCTTCTCGTTGTCGTGGTGGCCGGAATCCCTGGCGAAGTAATCCGATTTTAGACCCTGGTTCGCGCTTTGCCGTGAAATTTTCCCCCGGAAATCCCGGTTATCGACGAAAGGCTCATCTGCTCTGCGCACCGGTCTGTTTTTCTGCCTCGACGGTCTGGCCGACCTCGATCCAGCCGTTCTCCCGGTGCAGGCCGTTCTGGCCGAAGTAGATCTTTCCGTTCTCGCCCCGTCGGTATTCCGCCAGCGCCTTGAGAATGGCCGAATCCTGTTCCGCCGTCTGCTGGTCGATGCTCGGGATCACGCAACGGGAACAGGGCTTGGGCAGGTCGATGTCGATATCGCCGATGCGGATCGAGGACCAGTCGTCCTCCCCATGGGGCGGGCCACCGCTGATCACGATGTTCGGTCGGAAGCGCTCGATACCGACCGGCTGCTCCAGCCGCTGGTTGAGGGGTTCGAGGTTTTCCCGGCTCAGTACCAGCAGCGGGAAGCCGTCGGCGAAACCTACGGTCTGTCCTTCTTCGGCATACTTCGGATCCACCTGTCGCGGCACGCTTTCGGGCAGGTACACCAGGTGACAGGGGGTTTCGAGGACATCGCTGAACCAGGCGTCGATCTCCTCGGAGACGATGCTGCCGGGCAGCAGGTCGTTCCAGATCTGCACCGGGATGCGGTCGATGTCCGGGCTTTGCAACGGGATCTCGATTTCGCGATCCCCCTGGCGTGCGATCAGCGCATGCTCGTTCAGCTCGGTTCCGATGGTGGCCATGCGCGGGAGACGGCGCTGGCTGAGGAATTGCCCCTCCTCGTCGACCAGCATCCAGTGGCGGTCCCAGCGCAGGCCGGTATCCACCAGCTCGGCGCGATCCAGGTCGATGCCGCGGCAGGACTTGATCGGGTAGATGTGCAGGGAATGGACGCGAAGGGTCATGATGAGGTCTCCGGTGCTTGCAACTGAAAGAAGGCGATACTGTTGTCCCAGGCTTCCTGCGCCAGTTGTGGCAGTGGCTTGCGCTGCAAGCGCGCCACGGTTGCGGCGACATGGGGCAGGTATTCGGGGCGATTGGTCTTGTCCCTGGGCGGGTTTTCCAGGTCGCGCGGCAGCAGGTAGGGGGCGTCGGTCTCGAGCATCAGGCGCCCGGCCGGAATATGCGGCACCGCCTCGCGCAGGGCCTGCCCGCGCCGCTCGTCGCAGACCCAGCCGGTGATGCCGACATGGCAGTCGAGATCGAGCAGACGGAACAGGACCTCGCGGCCCTCGGTGAAGCAATGGGCCGCGGCTCCGGGCAATCGGTCGCGGTAGGCGCCGAGCAGGGCGAGGAAGTCCTCCATGGCGTCACGTTGGTGCAGAAACACCGGCAGCTGCAGTTCGGCTGCCAGTTCCAGTTGCGCCTCGAAGGCCTCGAGCTGCTTCTCGCGCGGGGAAAAATTGCGATTGAAATCGAGTCCGGTCTCGCCGATGGCGACCACCGACCGGTCCCGGGCCAGCTGCGCGATCTCCTGCCGCGTCGTCTCGTTCCATTCGCTGGCGTCGTGGGGATGCACGCCGCAGGTGCAGCCGAGGGCGCGCGGGAGATCCCGGCACAGTTGCTGCGCCAGTTGGCTGTGGTGCAGGGATGTAGCCGTCACCACCAGTCCTTCGACGCCGACGGCAGCCGCCGCGTCGATCAGTTCGCCGGCGCGGGGCAGCAGGCGCTTGTTGGTAAGATTGACGCCGATGTCGATATAACGGTTCATGTTCGGATTCCGGTGCCTTTCTTGAGCAGCCACAGGGCGGTCCCGAACAGCAGCGCGATGAAGGCCGCGATCACCGCCAGCGCGGTTCCGATCTCGATGTCGGACACGCCGAGGAAACCGTAGCGGAAGGCGTTGATCATGTACAGGATCGGGTTGGCCAGCGAGACTTGTTGCCAGAACGCCGGCAGCAGGTCGATGGAGTAGAAGATGCCGCCGAGGTAGGTCAAAGGTGTCAGCACGAAGGTCGGGATGATCGAGACATCGTCGAAACTGTTGGCGAAGATGCCGTTGATCAGCCCGGCCAGCGAGAACAGGGTCGAGGTCAGCAAGGCTACCAGGATCACCAGCCACAGGCTGTCGGCGCGCAGTTCGGTGAAGAAGCCCGCTGCGATGGTGACGGCCAGCCCCACCGCCATGCCGCGTGCGATGCCGCCGCTGAGATAGCCGAGGAGGATGATCAGGTCGGGGATCGGCGACACCAGCATCTCCTCGATGTGGCGGGCGAACTTGGCGCTGTAGAAGGAGGACACCACGTTGGCGTAGGAGTGGGAGATGATGGCCATCATGATCAGGCCGGGCATGATGAAATCGATGTAGGGCAGGCCGTCCATTTCGCCGATGCGGCCGCCGATGAGTTGGCCGAAGATGACGAAGTAGAGCACCACGGTGATCACCGGTGGCACGATGGTCTGCACCCAGATGCGCGAGAAGCGAAGGATCTCGCGCCGGGTGATCGTGGAATAGGCAGTCCAGTAGCGTCGGGCGCGGTTCATGGGGTTTCCTCCGCGGCCGGTGGCTTGCCGGTCAGTCGCAGGAACAGCTCTTCGAGGCGGTTGGCCTTGTTGCGCAGGCTGTCGATGGCGATGCCGAGGCGATCCAGTTCGCGCATCAGTTCGTTCAGGGAATGGGGTTTCGGCAGGTCCGCCTCGATCGTGTGCTCGTCGATGTGGCGCAATGCGAAGGGCCCGATGCGGTCGGGCAGTTCTTCGACCGTCTCGCGCGCGTTGAGCACGAAGGTCTCGCAATCGAGCTGGCGCAGCAGGTTCTTCATGCGGTCGTGCTTGACGATGTGGCCGCGGTCGATGATCGCGACATTGCGGCACATCTGTTCGGCTTCCTCGAGATAGTGGGTGGTAAGAATGATGGTCGTTCCCTGCTCGTTGATGCGGCGCATGTAGCCCCACATCGAGCGCCGCAATTCAATGTCGACCCCGGCCGTGGGTTCATCGAGAATCAGCAGGCGTGGCTCGTGGATCAGCGCACGGGCAATCATCAGGCGTCGTTTCATGCCGCCGGAGAGTTCCCGCGCCTGCACCCTGCGCTTGTCCCAGAGATCCAGTTCCCGCAGCAGTTGCCGGGTACGCTCGCGCACCTGGCGCGGCGCAACCCCCTGGTATCCGCCCTGGTTGGCGATGATTTCCTCCACCGGCTCGAAAATGTTGAAGTTGAACTCCTGGGGTACCACGCCGAGGTGGGACTTGGCGGCGATCGGATCCTTCTCGATGTCGTCGCCGAAGATGGATACTTCACCCGAGGACTTGCGCACCAGTGTCGAGACAATGCCGATGCAGGTGGACTTGCCGGCCCCGTTGGGTCCGAGCAGGGCAAAGAAATCCCCTTCCTCCACCGTCAGGTCGATGCCCTGGAGGGCGACATGGCCGTTGCCGTAGGTCTTGTGCAGCTGGCGTATCTCGAGGGCAGGCATGCCGGGCAGGTTCCGGGTGATCAGGGGAGGCGAATTATACCGGCAGACTGGGCTGCTGTGGGCGCAAAAACGCTGTGCTGTGCTATAGATTACCCGGCAACAATGCATGTCGGGTTAATACTGCCCAACTGACCGGAGACGCGACGCCCATGAAACACTATCTCAATTCCCTCTTCGTTCTGCTGGTGGAGCCCTCGAGTTCGCAGCGGCGCATCGTGCTGCAGCAATTCGAGGATCTGGGCATCCAGCAGTACGAAACCGTCGACAACGGCGAGGAGGCCCTGATCCGGATC
>WGBK01000040.1 GCA_015494335.1 Gammaproteobacteria bacterium
CAAGGTCCGGTACCGGGGACTGGACAAGAACGCCAACTGGCTGTTCGTGGCCTGCGGACTGGTCAATTTGTATATGGCGCGGCGACATTTGTTGCGGGCAACGTAGGGTCAGTGTGTCCGAGATCCGCCAAAGGACCCGAATATCGGGGAAATCGGCACAATAGCGGGCCACACACCGCCAGATAGCGCGGATTGGTGCCCCAATTTTTCGGCTCAAGAACAAATGCATCGCAATGTCGCTATCAGAGTGAATAGATCAGGCGTTCCCTATTAACTCGGCCATATAGTGTGTCGTATTCAGAGCCTCAGGCTTCTTTCCTGTCAAGGCGCGCAAAGCTTCCGCTCCTGCTCGCGCCTCTGACCGGCATTCCTGCAGGCCATGCCAAGAGGGGGAGCCTGTGGCTCCTAACTCATTGTTTTATAGAAAGCAGGCCGCACTGTGCGCGCCCACGCACTGCGTTGTCGAAACTTGTTGTAGAAGTGCTACAGTGTCATTTCGACGCCTTGCCACGAACGCGCACAGTACGGCTGAACACGAGATATTATGTAGCCGGTTTAATATAATCCTCTTGCCATCATTTTGCCCTGGATTGACAGCCTTGGGCTTGTGGCACACACTCGCCGAAATTCCACCGGCCGGTAGCCTTCCATGAATCCAGAAAAAGTCGTCTTCGGTTTCTTCATCGTCCTCTCGCTGACCCTCAACTTCGGTTTCTTTGTCGGTGAACTCGACAATCCCGAACACCACAATGTCTACGAGCTGTTCGCGGTGCTGTTGGTCAACCTCATCGCCACCATCCTCAAGTTCGGCGACCGATCGCAGATGGGCGCGGTATTGCTGGCCACCAGCCTGGTGGCGATCCTGCAGCTGCTGGCCGCGGCCCTGGTCTGGACCGTGGCGGTACATGTCACCGGCACCGGGCTCACGCCGGAGATCACCGCCAGCATCGTGTCGCTGTCGGGCGGCGCCATGCTGGCCAATGTCATCTCGGTCATCCTGCTGATCATCGAAACGGTGATGCTGCGGCGCTGATTTCCTCCGTCGACACCGAGCCACGCGATGGACAACATCGTCTTCCTGATCTTCCGGCGCATGCGCCGGCCCCTGCTGACCCTGCTGGTCGTCTATTCGATCTCGGTACTCGGCCTGGTGCTGATTCCCGGGCAGGACGCCAACGGCAATCCCTGGCACATGGATTTCTTCCATGCCTTCTATTTCGTCAGCTTCATGTCCACTACCATTGGCTTCGGCGAGATTCCCTACGAGTTCACCGATGCGCAGCGGCTGTGGGTCTCGGTGGCCATGTATGCCGGCGTCATCTCCTGGATCTATGCCATCGGAACCATTCTGACCCTGCTGCAGGATCGCACCTTTCAGGATTCCCTGGCCGAACGGCGCCTGGCCCGACGCATCCGCTCCATGACCCAGCCCTTCTACCTGATCTGCGGTTACGGCGAAACCGGGTCGATGCTGGTGCGCGGCCTGACCGATGTCGGCCAGCATGTGGTGGTTGTGGAGATCGACGAGCAGCGTGCGAACATGATCAAGCTGGAGAACCTGCGGGATTATGTGCCGACGCTGCATGGGGATGCCCAGCTGCCGCGCCACCTGCAGGAAGCTGGCCTGCAACACCCTTGCTGCGAAGCCGTGGTGGCGGTGACCAATGACAACGAGGCCAATCTGAAGGTCGCGATAACCAGCAAGCTGTTGCATCCGGAAATCAAGGTGATCTGCCGTGCCGACTCCAGGGATATCGAGAAGAACATGGATTCCTTCGGCACTGACCACATCATCGATCCCTATGAAACCTTCGCCAATGATCTGGCAACGGCCTTCCGCGTGCCCTGCCTGTATTTGATGCAGCGTTGGCTTACCGGTAGCGTCGGCGATTGTCGCCTCAGCGAGCCGGTGTACCCGCCAAAATCCCAGCACTGGGTAATCTGTGGCTACGGCCGCTTCGGCAAGGCCGTGTATGAACGGTTGGTGGAGGAGGGGATCGAGGTGCGCGTGGTCGAGGCGCGACCGGATCTGACCGGCGAACCGAAGCAGGGGGTGATCACCGGCCGCGGTACCGAGGCCGATACCCTGCTGCAGGCCGACATCGAAACTGCCGGCGGTCTTATCGCCGGTACCGATAATGATGCCAATAACCTGTCCATCGTGGTTACTGCCCGCATTCTGAATCCGGACCTGTTCATCGTAGTGCGGCAGAACCACTCCGACAACAGCAGTATCATCGAGTCTGTCCAGGCCGACATGGTGATGCATCCGAGCCAGATCATTGCCGACAAGATCCGCGTGCTACTGGGCACCCCCATGCTGCATCATTTCATTTCCCTGGCCTGCCGTCATGAAAACGAATGGGCCTGCGAACTGGTGAGCCGAATCTCGGCGCTGGTCGGCCGCTGTGTCCCCGAACTGGAGGAGATCCGCATCGACGACTACCATGCCGAGGCTGTCACGGATGCCCTGGGCGAGGGTGAGCATGTGCGTATCGGAGAACTCCTGCACGACTCCTGGCAGCGGGATCGGCAGATTCGCTGCATCGTGCTGATGATCCAGCGAGAGCAAGAAAGTATCCTGCTCCCGTCACCGGACATGGAGCTCAAGCCTGGTGATCGCTTGCTGGTCTGCGCTGGCCGCGGTGGTGTGCGTCGGCTTTACTGGAACATGCAGAACGCGGGCATCCTCAGTTACGTGCGTACCGGCGAAGTCCGCAAGCATGGCTGGTTATGGAACAAGCTCACCGGCAACGGTAACGGCAACGGTAACGGCAAAAGACACTGAGGCCGCGCCCGCTCAATCCTTGCAGGGCACTTCCTTCCACTCGTTGCCGGCATCGAACTCGTGGCAGGGATGCTCGGTGACCGGCTGTTTCATCGTCACCAGTTCCTCGGCGCTGCTCGGGTGGATGGCCACGGTGCGATCGAAGTCGGCCTTGGTCGCGCCCATCTTCACCGCCACGGCGAAGCCCTGCATCATCTCGTCGGCGCTGTCGCCGATGATGTGGATGCCGACCACCCTTTCCTCCTTGCCGGCGCAGATCAGCTTCAGCGCGGTGGTGACGCCCTGTTCCGAAAGCGCGTAGCGCATCGGCGTGAAGTCGCTCTGGTACACGGTAACCGGGCAGTGTTCCTCGCGTGCCTGCTGCTCCGTCAGACCGATGGTGGCCACCGGCGGGTGGGAGAACACCACGCTGGGGATATTCTCGTAGTCCATCCTTGCTTCCGGCTG
>WGBK01000041.1 GCA_015494335.1 Gammaproteobacteria bacterium
ATCGAACTTGGACGTGAAGGGGCTGACCTCGGCCGTCTTCTCGAAGGCCGCGATGGCTTCGGCGATCTTGTCATAGACCGTGTCCGTGTCCTGGTTGAAGATGTCGTCGCCGTAGATCTCCTTGAAGTGATCGGCGTGTGGCCCATTCTCTACCTTGCTGACGACATTGGCCGCGCTGCCGTTGTTCATTTCCACGGGGTTCAGGAAGGGATCCTTGGCCTGCTCCTTGAGGCTCGGGCGACGACCGTCGAGGAACTGGCCGCCTTCATATTTGGAACGCAGATTGGCATTGGAGTCGGTTTCCGGGGATGCGCCGAAGCTGGTGGCCAGGCGGAACGGTGGGATGAAGGCCGCATAGGCCGCGGTCGGTGCATTGCGGTTGCCGAAATGACCGGCATCGGAGCCTTCGGATACCGGGGCCGTGACGCTGACACCCGGGTCGGCGAAGCCATGATTCGGATCGTGGCAACTGGAACAGGACTGGTTGCCCTGGCTTGACAGGCTCGGATCCATGAACAGCATGCGGCCGAGTTTTTCCTTGGTCAGGGTATTGCCCGACCCATTGCTGTCGCTGCTGCCCCCGCCACATGCGGACAGACCCAGCACCAGGGCGCCGATGGCACCGGCGAGACCGAGTTTTTTCATCGTGTTACTCCTGCAGAGGGTGAAATAAACCTTGAAAAACTTACGGAATTATAAGCCCGTGGCCCACGGGTACGAGCGGGCGGAGACGAGGGGCGTCGATTCGGTGACGGGCGGCGATTTCCGGCTCAGGACAATTCGTCCACGCGACCGAAATTCATGCCGATGGAGAGACGGCGCTGGCCGGACTCGTTGCGCGTGACCCGGTGCGGCAGGGTCGGGTCGAAGAAACGGTATTCACCGGCCCGCGGGGGAATCGGGATCGGTTCTTCGCCCGGCGGTTCCAGCACCAGTTCGCCAGAGCCATCGGGTACGCGCAGATAGACCACGCCGGAGAGCAGCTCGAAGCCGTCGTCGTGGCGGTGCAGGGTGGTGATATCGCCGGGTTCCATGCGGTTGAACCACCAGCCGGCGCGCAGCAACCCGGCTTCGATCCCGATCAGTTCGGCGGCGTATCCCTGTGCCTCGTCGAGCAGAGTCTGGAGAGCGAGGGGCGGCGTCTGGCGCAGGTACAGGTTTTCGTGGCGGCCGTGGAAATAATGCGTGCGCTCGAGGCGGCCACTATCCTGGTCGAGCCAGGTTTCTAGGGCCTGGTCGATGTCCAGCAGCGTCTGCAGGTCCAGGCGGCTGGAACGGGTGTAGTAGTGTTTTTCGCTGAAAAGCTGAGGGTTGTGCAGTTCGACCATCGGGATGCGGCTCTTCCGGGAAGGGAGGGGACACAAAAAAGGCGGGATCAGTCGATGACTGTCCCGCCCCGGAAGCCTTGCAGCGGGTGGTTGCTTACTTCTTCACCCACTTGTCGAAGTTGTCGGTGTTCTTGGCCAGTCCATCTTCGCGACCAGCGCTGTAGGCTTCGGTGATACGCTGTTCTTCACGCTCGGGGTGATGCAGGTAGCCACCTTGCCAGCCAATGATGTAATCCTCGTCGACACCCATTGACTCCATCTTCTCGGTTGCATCGCGGTAAAACTGATCCATAACAATCTCCTCAAAATTCTAACGGTAAAAGTTCGATTCAAAACGCGGCCGCTGCTTCCGTGAAATGGCCACGAGGCGAAAAATGAGCGTACTGTAAAGAAAAACCCCTGCCGTTTTAATATCTCTATTGGGGGGATAGACCGCGGGCCGGGACGGTAACGCCCCATCGGGGATATACGCAAGACGCCTGCAAATGCTTATGATTCCAGTCCATTTCAGTACACCGGAAGACCCGCGAATGACCACCGACGCCGACATGAACTTTACCAGCGGCATGGCCGCGTTTGAAGCCAAGGAATTTGCCCGTGCGATGCAGTTCCTGCTTCCCTTTGCCGAAAAGGGCGATCCCGACGCCCAGCACCGCGTGGCCATCATGTACCAGAACGGTCTCGGCCATGCCCGCAACGAGGCGGAAGCCCTGCGCTGGATGAAGGCCGCAGCCGATCAGGGCCATGCCGTGGCCCAGCACGGACTCGGCTTCATGTACATGGAAGGCGATTGCGTGGAACAGGATGGCGCCAAGGCCATCGAATGGTTCACCCGTGCCGCCGATCAGGGCCTGGTCGGCTCCCTGACCACCCTGGCGATGATCTACGACGAGGGCAGCCTGGTGCCCCAGGACAAGGAGAAGGCGAAGGAACTCTACGCCAAGGCAGGATTCTGAGATGCGTCCGCTGCACCTGACCCGCGTGCTCAACGAGGAGCTCGAGGGCACGCTCAAGGGCCATCACACGCCGGTCATGCTGTGGGGACCGCCCGGCGTTGGCAAATCCCAGATCGTCATGCAGATCGGCGAGCGCCACGATATTCCGGTCATCGACATCCGCCTGTCGCAGATGGAGCCTTCGGACCTGCGCGGGATCCCCTTCAAGCAGGATGACCGGGTCGAATGGGCCACGCCCTCGATCCTGCCCGACGCGGGCCGTCACGGCGAGAGCGGTATCCTGTTCCTCGACGAGATCAATTCCGCCGCGCCTTCGGTCTCGGCGGCCGCCTATCAGCTGATTCTCGACCGCCGCCTCGGCGACTACAAGGTGCCCGAGGGCTGGGCCATCTTCGCTGCCGGCAACCGCCAGGGCGACCGCGGCGTGACCTACGCCATGCCGGCACCCCTGGCCAATCGCTTTTCCCACTACGAGGTGGAACTCAACCTCGACGACTGGGTGGCCTGGGCCTATGCCCACGGCATCGACGAACGCATCATCGGCTTTCTGCGCTTTCGCCCCGAGTTGCTGTTCGACTTCGATCCCGCTCACAACCCGGTGGCCTTTCCGTCGCCGCGATCCTGGGAGTTTGCCCACCGCGCGCTGCAGAAGTTCGGCGAACAGCCGGATCTGCTGCTCGGTTCGCTGCAGGCCTGCGTCGGCCCCGCGGCCGGCATCGAATGTCATGCCTTCATCGAGAGCCTGGACCAGATGCCCGATCTCGACCGCATCCTTTCCGGCGAGGATACCCAGGCGCCGGAGGAGATCGACCTGCAATACGCCGTGGCCTCGGCCCTGGTCGGCCGCGCCATCCGTGCCCGGGGGACGCCGGAGGCGGCCCGCATCTACGGCAATATCCTCGCCTATGCCGGTCATTTCCCGCAGCGCGAGATGGGCGTTATGCTGGTCTCCGACATGCACCGCGCCATCGGCAACGACCTGTTCGAGGTGGCCGAATTTGCCGACTGGGCCGACTCCATCGCCGACCTGATCCTGTCCTGAGGCCGGGAGGGCGACCATGTCCGCCGAAACGCAGGAACAGAACGAGGATTTCGATCTCGAGGCGATCGAGAACAAGCTCAGCGCCGCGCGCACCCGGCTGATCCTCGACAAGCCCTTTCTCGGCGCATTGGTGCTGCGCCTGCCCATGCAGGCGGCCGACCCGAGCTGGTGCGCCACCACCGGCACCGATGCGCGCAAGTTCTACTACAACCCCGCCTATGCCGAGGAACTGCGCCCCGACGAGGCCCAGTTCGTGCTGGCCCACGAGGCGCTGCACTGCGCCCTGTCCCATTTCGCCCGTCGCGGCCACCGCGTCAAGCATCGCTGGGATATCGCCTGCGACTATGCGATCAATGGCATCCTGGTCGAGGAAGGACTGACGCCGCCGCCCGGCGCGCTGATCCTCAAGGAATACCAGGGCATGACCGCCGAGGAGATCTACCCGATGATCGAGGACAACGATCATTCGGAAACCCTCGATCAGCACCTCTACGACAAGCAGGAAGACCCGGCCGAAGGCGGCGAGGACCGCAAGCGCAACCCCCTCGACGAGCAGGATAACCCCAGCGGCAATCCCGGCGGCGAGGGCGAGAGCCAGGCACCGCAACAGCAGGGACAGGGCGATCAGCCGCCACCGCAGGATCAACCGCCCGAGCGCGACGACGAAGGTGAGGGCGGCAGCCGGCAACAGCCCGACGACGAAACC
>WGBK01000042.1 GCA_015494335.1 Gammaproteobacteria bacterium
AAGGCCTCACCATTGGTCGGGTCGATCTCGCGCGGATGATTGATGTGATGGACCAGCACCACCCGACCGTGGAAACGCCCCAGCGCCGCCAGCAGGCCATCGTCGATGCGCTGCGGCAGCACTGAGGCCATGCGGCTGTGGATGCGCAGCAGGCGCAGTTGCGGCAGACGGTCGAGGGTCTCGATCAGCGCCTCGAGGCGCGGGTTGCTCCACATCAGCGGGTCGCCGCCGGAGAGAATCAGTTCGTGGATGTCGGCGCGCCGGCTCAGGTAGTCGAGTACCGCGCCGTCGATCTCGGGCCGGGACTGCGGATAGTCGAAGTGTCGGCGAAAACAGTAGCGGCAGTGGACGGCGCAGGCACCGGTGAGGGTCAGCAGGGCGCGGCCCGGATACTTGTGGATCAGTCCGGGCGCTATCTCGGCGTTGCGGTCGCCGACCGGATCGAGGCCATAGCCTTCGACCGCCTCTGCCTCCTGTTTCTGCGGCAGTACCTGCAGCAGCAGGGGATCCCGCGGATTGCCCTTTTCGATCAGCGACGCGTAGTGACGGGTGACGCGCAGCGGAAATTCGGCGCTGGCATCCGCTTCCAGGCTTCCCTCGTCGATGTCGCAGAAGGCCAGCAGCTCGCGGACATGGCGGAAGCCCTGTTGCAGCAGGGCTTGCCAGTCCGGCGCGGCGGCTTGGGCAGCGGTAAGGGAATCCGGTATCATTGTCATTTTTGCAATCCAACCCGAGAAAACTATGGCAAGCTACAGCACCAACGAGTTTCGCGCCGGCCTGAAGGTGATGGTCGATGGCGATCCCTGCTCGATCATCGAGAACGAATTCGTCAAGCCGGGGAAGGGGCAGGCCTTCAACCGGGTCAAGATCCGCAATCTCAAGACCGGCCGTGTGCTGGAGAAAACCTACAAGTCCGGCGAGTCGCTGGAGGCTGCCGATGTCATGGACACCGAGATGCAGTACCTCTACAACGACGGCGAATTCTACCACTTCATGGTGCCGGATACCTTCGAGCAGTTTGCCGCCGATGAAGCCGCCGTAGGCGATGCCGCCAAGTGGCTCAAGGCCCAGGACATGTGCGAGGTCACCCTCTACAACGGCTCCCCGATCTCGGTGACCCCGCCCAACTTCGTCGAAATGGCCATCGTCGAGACCGACCCCGGCCTGCGCGGCGACACCGCCCAGGGCGGCACCAAGCCGGCCAAGCTGGAATCCGGCGCCGTGGTCAAGGTGCCGCTGTTCCTCGAGGAAGGCGAGATCGTCAAGGTCGATACCCGCAGCGGGGAGTACATGGGTCGGGTGAAAAGCTGATTTTTTCCACCAATATGGTAAAAATGCCATATCGGGGATAGAATGGAAGCGTAAACGGAGTAATGAAAGCGGAATTCGAGTGGGATCCCGACAAGGATCGGCTCAATCGGCAGAAGCATGGTGTCTCGTTCGAAGAAGCGCAATACGCCTTTCTGGATCCAAGGCGCGTTATTGCGCGGGATTTGGCCCACAGCGAGCGGGAAGACCGATATTACTGCATTGGCCTGGACCGGGCGAAAGCGGGCATATTGACGGTCCGGTTCACATGGAGGGCCGGGTGCATACGAATCATCGGAGCCGGATACTGGCGCAAGGGAAGAAAGATCTATGAGCAAGAAAATCCAATACAGCGATGAACCCCTGGGAGACCTGACTCCCGTGGCGGATTTTCTTCCATCTCCGGATGATCAGGTACTCAAGCAGAAGAATACCAAGGTTACGCTCTCCTTGAGCTCGGAAAGCGTTGCATTCTTCAAGTCGCTTGCACACAAGCATCATCTGCCTTACCAACGGTTGATCCGCGAGCTGCTCGATGCCTATGTGGACGAGCATAAAGCCCATCCGCTTCGCCGAACAAGACGACCGATGGGTGATTGATTGAGCCACAGAAAACCACCCCGACGTCTGCTTTACCGGGCCCGGTTGCTGCAAGGCATCCGGGCCTTTTTTGATGGGCGCGGTTTTCTCGAGGTGGATACGCCGCTGCTCGATGTCGCCAGCAATCCCGATCCGCATATCCAGTCCATCGAGGCCCGGGTCAACGGCCGCAGGCAATACCTGCAGACTTCCCCCGAATTCGCGATGAAGCGATTGCTGGCCGATGGTTCGGGGCCGATCTACCAGATCGCCCATGCCTTCCGCGACGAGGAACAGGGGCGTCGGCACCGGGCCGAGTTCCTGATGCTGGAATGGTATGTACCGGGGCTGGATTACCGGGGCCTGATGGCGCAGGTGGAAGAGCTGGTCTCCAGCCTGTGGACAGGGGTAGGGCGGGCCAGTTATCTGTCCTATGTCGAGGCCTTTCGGCGTCATGCCGGTCTTGACCCTCTGGATGCCGGCCTGGGCCGCTTGCGCGAGGCCACCGAAGCCCTGGCGCCGGGGCTGGATGTGCAGGCGCTGGACAGGGACGATTGCCTGGATCTGCTGATGAGCCTTGCAGTTTCGCCCTGCCTACATGGGCTGACCTTCATATATGATTATCCGGCCAGCCAGGCGGCGCTGGCGCGACTGAAATCCGAGGATTGTCGCCTGGCCGAGCGTTTCGAGCTGTATTACGACGACCTGGAGCTGGCCAATGGATTCGGCGAGCTGACCGATGCCTCCGAGCAGCGTGCCCGCCTTGAAGCCGACAACCGTCGTCGGACCGAGCTGGGCCTGCCGGTTTATCCCATGGACGAGAACTTTCTCGCGGCCCTGGAGCTTGGAATGCCCGATTGTGCCGGTGTCGCTCTGGGCCTGGACCGCTTGTTGATGGCGATGACCGGCGCCCAAGACATCGCGGAAGTTCAATCCTTGCCGTCGGACGGCGGAAGCTGAGGGTTGCTGCGCAGCAGTTGCAGAATGGTGCTGCGCACCTCGAGGCTGAGCAGCAGGCGGATATCGATGTTGATGCCTTCTAGGTCGGTGGACAGGCGCAGCAGGCCGTCGTCATCCCGCTCGACAAAGTCGAGATCGATCAGGCTGTGGATGAAATGGCGGAACAGCTGGCGGTCGAAGAAATCGGGTGAGTTGTTGCCGTAGATCATCGAGATCTTCTGCGCCATCAGGTGGCAGCGCTGTTCCAGGTCGGATTCGCTGATCGGCTGTTCGCCGTTTTCCCACAGGATGGCGAAGGTCATGTAGTAGCGTTCCAGCACCGGTTGCACGATGGCGCCGAGGCGCGTCAGCAACAGGTAATGGGCATCGCTGCGGTCGGGGCGGCGCAGCTTGCCTTCGCGGTCGATGAGCAGTTGCCGCTCGACCAGGAAGGCGATGATTTCCTCGAACAGCTCGTCCAGCGTGTTTTCGCCCCAGGGCAGACGCCATTCCGCGGCGAGGAAAGGGTAGACATAGTGCAGGATGTTGCGCAGGCGGGCGGGCTTCAGCGCGCGGGCGTTAGTGAAACAGCAGGCGACCAGGGACGGGATGATCAGCGTGTGCAGGCTGTTGTTGCGGTAGTAGCTCATCAACACGGCATCCTCGGGCTTGAGATAGACGATATCCCCGAGCGGGTGGCTGCGGATGTGCATCAACCCCTGTTGCTCGATGCGCTGCAGTTCCGCCTCGTCTACCCGGTCCTGCAGGCGGATGCTGGCCAGGGACGGCAGCTGTTCGATCAGGTCGTGGTACAGGCCGCATTGCTGGATCAGCTCCTGTTCATCGATGCTCTGCCGCGGCGTGGCCAGCAGGGTGGTGGCGATCAGATTCACCGGGTTGACCACTGCGGCGCGGTTGACCGACAGCATGATCTCGTTGCCCAGGGAGGCAATGCTTTGCCGGAACCAGGGCTGGCGTCGGGCGTTTTCGAGGGGCTTTTGCGGCCAGTCCGGTTGTTGCCGATCGAACCAGTCCTCGAGCGGGATGGGCGTTCCGAAGCGGGTGGTGACCTTGCCGAACTGCCCCTTCAGCAGCAGGATGGAACGAATCGTTGACCACAGGGATTCCTTCTTCTTTTTCTGACCGTAGAGCTCGCCCAGGTAGGCGTTGCCTTCGATCAGCTTCTCGTAGCCGATGTACACCGGCACGAAAGCCATCGGCTTGTTGCGGGTTTCCAGCCAGGCGCCGGCGGTCATCGACAGCATGCCCAGCTTCGGCGGCAGCAGGCGTCCGGTACGGCTGCGACCGCCCTCGATGAAATACTCCAGCGCCACCCCCATGCCCACCAGCTCGCGCAGATACTGGTTCAGCACCGCGCCGTAGAGCGGGTTGTCGCGGAAGCTGCGGCGGATGAAGAAGGCGCCGCCCCCGCGCAGCAGCTTGCCGACGATGGGGATGTTGAGGTTGTCGCCTGCGGCGATATAGGGCAGTGCCAGCCCTTCGTGAAAGATCACATAGGACAGCAGCAGATAATCCACGTGGCTGCGGTGACAGGGTACATACACCAATTGATGCGTCAGCGAGATCGGCTTGATGCGCTCGATGTCGAAGATCTCGATGCCGTTGTAGAAGCGACGCCAGAAGAAATCCAGCAGCCGGCGCATGATCTCCAGCGAGATCTGAGTCGGGTTGGCGAGAATCTCGTTGCAATAGCCGGTGACCTTGCGGCGCAGCCTTGTGACCGACTCCCCAGTCTGCGCGGCCTGTTCTTCCAATGCCGCCTGCAAGGCGTCAGAATCCAGAATGCGCTGGATCATCTGGGCGCGGCTGGGAATGCGCGGCCCGAAGGTGGCCTCGCGCTGGCGATGCAGGATCTCCGTCAGTTCCCGGTTCAGCGCCTCGGACGAGAAGTGGTTTTGCTGCGCCAGCTCACGCAGGCTAACGGCTGGCGAGAAGATCAAGGTCGTATGCCGGCCGTTGAACAGAATCGTGAACAGGCGCCGCAAGCGCCCGCCCACGGCCCAGGTATCGGCAAACAGAACCTGCAGCCAGTGTCGCTCGCGGGCGATGGGCCGGCCCCAGAACACCGAGACCGGCACCAGGCAGAGGTCGAAATCCGGATCTTCCTGCAGCTTCTGCAGAAGATCCTCGAGCATCCGGCTGCGCTTGGGACGTTGCAACAGCCACTCGCCGAGCGGATTGCGCGAGGCCACGCTGTACACGGAATGATGCCCGATGTCCGGGCTTGGCTGGCTCAGGGGATCGGGCAAGCGCTCGCGTTGCGAGACCTGCTCCAGCACCAGCAAGTCCGACAGCCACCGCTCGGCAAGCACATAGAGAACGGGGCGGTCGCACCAGTCCTCCGGCGGCAGTTCCTTGGGCAGCGTACCGACTCGCACCCAGAGGAATAGGTACTTGCGCAGAATGCCGTGCCAAGTTTGTTTGAAAAGCATAGGGGCTCCGACTCTTGCCCGATAATATATCTTCATTAACAGGCTGTTGAAAAACTCCCAGGATTCCGCAACATCCACCAGAAGTACTGAAAAGGTGATATTGAAGATGCGAGGCCCAGACA